>JAZUKE010000059.1:0-27525 GCA_045643125.1 Eubacteriales bacterium | reverse complement strand
CGAAGCGCGATCACAAAGAAAATGACGAACGTCCGCAGGGAGATGAACCTTGCGGACGATATTTTATCCGATTCGATAAGACTTGCTAAGGTAATTGCCGCCGAAAAGGCTTGCGAGGAGCGTCTTGTGCCGGATAGAACCAAACAAAAACACAAAGAACAGGAGAGATAACATGTATAAGAAATTAAAAGAAAGAATCACCGAAACCACACAGTATTATCTGCTGCGCAACGTACACCCGAGGGCAGAACAGCCCTTCCAAGTCCGCGACGATGAGGAAATGGAACAGCTTGTGGAGAGCATCCACATGAACGGAGTTCTCAATCCTCTTATCGTAACACCAAGGCGCGGAGGAGGTTATGAGATCGTGTCGGGGCACCGCCGCTATGCCGCTTGTCAAAAGCTTGGCGTGGAGACCATTCCCGTTATCGTTCGTGACCTTGATCCCGATGAAGCAACACTTTGTATGATCGATTCCAATCTGCATCGTGAGCATCTTCTACCCTCGGAGAAAGCCTACGCTTACAAGGCGAAGATGGAGGTGCTGAACCGTCAAGGTCAGCGATACGGTCAAACCTCGTCGCAACCTGCGACAAAGTGGGATGCCGCCACCGAGATCGGCAAGGCAACCAATGAGAGTCGCGACCAAGTGTTCCGCTATATCCGCTTGACCAATCTCATAAAGCCACTGATGGATATTGTGGATAGCGGACGAATCGCATTTACCCCCGCCGTGGAGCTTTCCTATCTTCCGCATGAATTGCAGGACAAGGTCGTGGAGATCTTTGAGAGAGACGAAGCCACGCCTTCCTACGCGCAGACGGTTAGATTCAGAAGACTTCACAGCGAGGGCAAGCTGACGGCAGATACCATTGAAGATATTATGGCAAAGCCGAAAGCCAATCAAAAAGAGACGATCAAATTCAGCTACGAGAGAATTGCCCGTTTCTTTCCTCCAAATTATAGTACAAAACAGATGGAAGACGCAATTGTGCGGATTCTTGAAGAGCGAAAGCGCGAGGTATCTCACCGCCGTGACGATGCAGAAAGGGGTTGATCTATTGGGAAAGATAAACAGATGGAAATGGTTTTTGTGTGTGGCACGGTTTTGCCTTGATAACAAGGTAGGCGGATATCGCTGTCGCTCCCAAGTCCCCGAGCACGAGATCATGAAGATCGTGCGTATGTATGTGCCGATCATCACCGAGTTTTTCGACAATGTGGAAGAAATGGCGAAGTTTCAAAAGTGGCGTGAGGAATATGAGGAAAAAGAGCGGTTGGATAAGGAGGAGAAGGCGAAGAAAAAAGCGGGAGCGGCGTAATGTAGAGTAATTGTGAAAGCCTCGGCAGGGAGTTTCCTTGCCGAGGCTTTTATACTTTACCACTTGTAATATCGAACCGTCATGTTGGAGTTTCCAAGAATATTATCGAAGTTTTCCTTTGCATCGTCACCATAATAATAGAAGTCGATAGAAGAAGCATATTTTATGATTTCTTCAACGTATATTTCGTCTTGCGAACCACACGATAATCCCATTATAACGACTTTATTAAATCGGGGAATTTGTGAAAATATACGGTGGTTTCTCCGAAGAATCTGCGCGCTGTCCTTATAATAATTCTGAGAAGCTTGTGTAAGGACATCGTTAATAGCATTTCTTGTAGTAGTATCCCTATAATCGGAATCCTCATCTTCGATCACACTATACAAGTTAGGATTAGGGGGATCGTTATGTCCAAGTACGATTTCTTGATTTTTCGTACCGTGAATATGTGTTATCTGAATTCCTCTTGTGTCAAAATTATCTTCAACAGTAGTGGTATAATTGAAGGTTAAAACTGCATCTCCCGGAACTGGGTTAAAGTACCTATCTGGTATGATTCCCGTGTTCATTTCCCTAATCCAATTATCGAACTCATTCTTTAATACTTTGATATACTCATTGTAGAAATTTACATTCCAAGAAGGACTATCCCAATATCCGGCTCTGTCATCATCCGTTTCAGCATCGTCAAATGCCTCTTCGTACAACTCATCCGGGTCCAGGTCATTAAATACCATAAGCATATCTTCGAACGTTGACCACTCTTTAATATCTTTAGGACAGTAATGACCGAATCTCCAAAACAGATCATCGACTCTTTCTACTATTTCGCGATATCCATTTGCAATAAGATATTTCTTAAAGTCACAATACCTTGTAGGCAAACCATAATGCAAGTCGAAACCGTTGCCAAGAACATAAAATGTCACACCATCACTTCCTTCCGCTTCTTTGATGCTTTTAATATTATATCATAAATTTGTGTCTTTTTCAACAATACAAATGCCGACACCGCAGTCAAAAGACCGTGGTATCGGCTATTTTCATTTCTTACTATTAAAGTTGGGATACTCGAATAAAACAAATAATCCGAACGACTCTCCAAGTAAGAGAATGTTCGGATTATTTTCATGTGGTCGGAGTGACAGGACTCGAACCTGCGGCCTGATGGTCCCAAACCACCCGCTCTACCAACTGAGCCACACCCCGGAGTTGAAGTAAGAAGTAAAAAGGAAGAAGTAAGAAGTAAGGAAGAAGTAAGAAGTGAGGTGATTATTTCACGCGGATGCGTGAAATAATTTCCTTAATTTGTAATTTAAAATTTGCAATTTTTAATTTGAAATTTGCGCCGATTTTTCCGCAGATAATCAAAAAGCAGCCTTTATAGCTGCTGACGTGTTTTTTGGTGGGGTGGATGACCGGGCTCGAACCGGCGACCCCCAGGGCCACAACCTGGTACTCTGACCAACTGAGCTACATCCACCGAATATGGCGCGCCTTGAGGGACTCGAACCCCCGACCTACTGCTTAGAAGGCAGTTGCTCTATCCAGCTGAGCTAAAGGCGCATCTGGAGCGGGTGACGGGAATCGGACCCGCACGGCCAGCTTGGAAGGCTGGAATTCTGCCATTGAACTACACCCGCGACTTTTACGCGCTGTGTTTGCAGCGCGTTACGCTGAATTTTTAGGTTATGCCAACTTATTCAACAAAAGCGTGTACTGGCTCTTCTTATGCGCTGCATTGTTTGCATGAAGGATACCTTTGGTAACAGCCTTATCGACCATAGAAACGGCATCGGCATAAGCCTTTTCGGCAAGAGCTTTGTCATTTGCTTCGACAGCTGCTTTGAACTTCTTTATGGAAGTTTTGAGCGCAGATTTATACATCTTGTTCTGAAGTGTCTTGGCTTCGGTAACTTTGACTCTCTTTTTAGCGGATTTAATGTTCGGCATTTGTACACCTCCTCTGTGATTGTGGATGCCTTTCGCAGGCACTTGCCTATAATATCACACTTTTTTCGATTTTGCAATAGGTAAATCAAAAAAAATGTAAAATATCTCAAAAAAAATTCGATCCTGTTTTTATCCTTTTTTCGCTTCTTCGGAATACAGCGGCGTATACGTTTATTCTTTCGATGAAAAGCCGCACAGACACGTCTCCAATGCCGTTTCGAGTCCTTTTACTATAACCGAAAGTTCAAGCGACGGCGTACCGTCGGGAAACGACGCAAGCTGTTCGGGTATGCACGGAACGTGGATGAAGCCTGCTTTTATATTTCTGCCCTTTACCGCGTGAAGCACGCCGTACATAAGATCGTTGCAGACGAAAGTCCCGGCTGTGTCGGAAACTGACGCGGGGATCCCTTTTTCGCTTATTTTCTGCACGATTTTCTTTATCGGCAGCGTGGAGAAGTACGCGGCGTCGCCGTCTTTTTCGATCTTTTCGTCAACGGGCTTGTTCCCGGCGTTGTCCGCGATCCTTGCGTCGCGGATATTTATCGCCACCCTCTCGGGCGTTATTCCGCGTCTTCCGGCAGCCTGACCGACGCAGATAACGCAGTCGGGGCAAAATTCATTTATCGAGTCAATGGCTATTTTTGTCGAAAGACCGAAAACCGTCGGCACGATCAGCTTTTTCAGTTCGACTCCGTCGGGCGGAGCAACGAGCGACACGGCTTTTTCGGCAGGATTGACATCGGCACCGCCGAAAGGATCAAACGCGGTCATAAGAATTTTCATTTGCTGCATCCTCCGTTCAAGACATATTATAACATCCGGCAAGCGAAAAGTAAAGGAAAAATTGCATATCAAAACGATTTCCGCACAATATATAATAAAAAAGGAAGTGTCGGAACTGCTTGAAATAAGAACGGATCTCGCCTTGGAGCTGTGTGAAAGCAACGGCATCGGCGCGAAAACGTATACGGAAACGATAAACGGCGTCAAGACCTCATTCACAATTCTTGACGATGAAAGCGCGGCAAAGCTCGGCAAGGCGAAAGGCAGATACGCCACTGCGGAGACGGGCAGGATATGGGAAATTGGCGGCAAAGAGTTCTCTTCCGTCAGCGTTTCCCTTGCGGAAGTCCTCGGAAGATTCGTCGGGAACGTCGGAAAAGGCTGCGTCCTTGTCGCAGGGCTCGGAAACACGGACGTCACCGCCGATTCCATAGGCCCGAGAGTGACGGAAAAACTGCTCGTCACAAATCACATCAAAACGCTGAACGGAGCGCTGTTTGAAAGCGCGACCTTCGGCGACGTCGCGGCGATATCGCCCGGAGTTATGGGACAAACGGGGATAGAAAGCTCGTCGCTCGTCATTTCTGCGGCAAAATGCTGCGGCGCGTCGCTGATAATCGCAATAGATTCGCTTGCGTCTCACAGTCTGTCGCGGCTCGGCAGCACGGTGCAGATATCCGATGCGGGCATATCGCCCGGCTCCGGCGTGTTCAACACGAGAAGCGGCATAACCGAAGAAAGCGCCGGCGTGCCCGTTATCGCCATAGGCGTTCCGATGGTGGTCGATGCCGCGACACTTGCGTTTGACCTGCTTGCGGAGGACAAAGACTCCGATATTGCCGAAAAACTGCTTTCCGGCAGAGGAAGAAGTCTTTTCATCACGCCGAAGGAAGCCGACGTTATCGCCGAAAAGAACTCGCGCCTTATCGCTTGCGCGCTCAACCTTACGCTGCACCCGAACGTTCCTCCGGACGAAATTGCGGAATATATACAATGATGCCGTAATAATATATATTGAACTATCGTCAAAACCGGAGGAAAGACAATGAGGATAATCGCAAGCAGACGTCTGTACGAATATTTTACCAAGTTCTGCACCTGCGCGGTGGTATGCTTTTGCCTGATGATAACGGCGTCGTTTGCGGCGTCGGTCATCCCGTTCAAAGGGATAGTGACCGCAAACGCCGAGCCCGAAATCGGTGAAGAAAGCAAGGAAACGTCATACCGCGAAGAAAAAAGCGCCGAAAGCCCCGAGATGAGCGAAGAAACGTCGGCGGCTTTTCCCGAAGAAAGCGCCTGCGCGGAAACATCGGAAGAATTTCCGCGCTTTGCGAACGAGATACCGGAAGTGAATCTTTCACAGTATGGACTCGGCGATGTCCCCGTTATGAAGGTCATCGACCAGACGGACTATTCGCCCGATATCGCCGAGTACGAGAGTGCCTCGATAAAGACGGGCGGCATAGTTTCGGACAAGCCGACGGTGCTGATATACCATACTCACGGCACCGAACGCTATGCTTCGCTTTCTACATATCCCGACGGGTACGAATTCAATTCGACCGACACGTCGGAAAACGTCGTCGCCGTGGGCGACTGCCTTGCCGAATGTCTCGAAGACCTCGGTATCGGCGTGATACACGACAGAACGATGTACGATGCCGACGGCTATACCACCTCTTACAGCAGAAGCAAAAAAGCGGTCAAAGAACTGCTTGCCGCTTATCCGAGCATTGAATACGTCATCGACATTCACCGCGACAGCGTGGAATCGGACGGGAAGCAGGCGAAAACGGTCACGCTCTTTGACGGAAACTGCGCCCAGGTGATGATAGTCGTCGGAACGGATGCAGGCGGCAGCAGCCACAAGGGATGGAAAGACAATTTTGCCTGCGCGGTAAGGCTGCAGGAGACGATGAATTCCCTTTATCCGACGTTCGCGCGCCCGATATATCTGCGGACGGCATCGTTCAATCAGGAGCTTTCCGCAGGCTCTCTGCTGATCGAAGTCGGCGCCTGCGGCAATACCCTTGAAGAGGCAAAAAAAGCGGCGTCGCTTCTTGCAACGTCGCTTAAAAATGCGTTTGACACGGACAAATGATCTCACTCGAGTATTTCGTCTATCATCAGTTTTACGAATTCGGCGCTTGTGTAAGCCGCGAATTTCTGGTACATATCGGATTTACGGCTGTCGGCAAAGTCGCAGACGCTTTTGGCGATTATCGCCTTCGGACGCGGTTCTATTGCGTGGGACACCGCGTAAGCCACCCCGTAGCCTTCCATTTCAAGCCCCTTGGTGGTTGAAAACTGACTTTTCACCTGCTGTTCGAGTACCGTCTTGTTAGCCACCACGGTCGAGCCGCTGGCGATGGCTCCTATATGAACGTGAGTCTGATTGTTTTCGGAATTTATCGCCTTGTTGAAATACGGCATCAGCTCTTCGTCGATCTTCACCATGGTAGGTCTCGGCTTGAAGCCTATTTCGCCGAAAGTTATGGCTGCCTGCTCCTTTGGAACGTATTTGCCGTTCGAGTAGTTCCACACCATATCGGCAAGCACCACGTCGCCGTACATCTGCTCGTCGCCCGTTTCGTCGAGCGTTCCCGCGGCAATGCCGGGCATTATCACATATTTCGGTTTGAAACGCTCTATCAGCTTCATCGTAAGCGTGGCGGACGCGGTCATACCCATTTCGTCCTGCCTTGCGGATATGATCTTCATACCGTTTTTGGTTTCTTCTGATTCGTGATATAACTGATCGTCACCGTCAAAGCGGAGTTCTTTCCAGTTATACATACGCATCACGGCATCCATTTCGACATCCGTGACGTAAATCAGAGCGGCAAAAGTGCGAAAATCTTCCAAAATATCACCCCTGAAACGATTTATGACAGCCTTGAATGAAACAATTATCCATTTTCTATCATTGTATCACAGAAAAGTCGTAAAGTCAATACAAACGGACGTTTTTATGCAATACAGTTGACAGAACACCGCAAACGATGTAATATTGATAAAGAAAAAATATTTTACGGAAGAACACGGAATGAAAACGATAACCTTAAAATACGGCAATACGTTCACATATTTTATAAACGGGCTTCTCATCGATACCGATATGGCGGGCACGATGACGCCTTTTCTCCGTGAGCTGAAGCGCTGCGGGATAACGACAGGCGATATCAGGTACGTTTTTGCCACGCACTATCACCCCGACCATTCGGGGCTTATCGGCGAACTGACGCAAAACGGCGTAAAGCTCCTTCTTCTGGAGCATCAAAGGGAGTACGTCCATTCGTCGGATCACATCTTCGCACGCATACCGAATCTTCGCTTCGTCCCGGCAGACGAAACAAAAGCGACAGTCGTCACTCCGGGCGAAAGCCGCGACTTTCTTGCGTCGCTCGGAATAAGCGGAGAGATACTGCCGACGAAAAGCCACAGTCCCGACGGTGCCGCGCTGCTGCTTGACGACGGAAACGCCTTCGTCGGCGACGTGGAGCCGCGCGAATATATCGGCGGATACAGCGATAACCCGGCTTTGCAGAAGGATTGGGAAAGCCTCTTAAGCCACGGCGCAAAGACGATACATTACGCGCATATTTCGGAACGTTCGTCAGAATTTTGATTCCGAAAGGATGAAGTCCATCAGATTGACGTGCTTTATTCCGCCGCGTTTTTGCAGCATATAGTCGGTCGTTACGACATATTTCGGATAGTTGTCGCCGATCTCTTCAAGAGGTTTGTATTCTCTGTCCTCGGTTTCACGGCTCAGCATAATCGTATACGCCGCCTGAATGTATGAGTATTCGTTTTCCATACTCCGCAGAATGAAATCACATTCAAGCTTCCCTATTCTTCCGACGCTGACCGCATAGTCAAAGCTCCGTGCATAGATATAAACTATGTTTTCTATGACCGGACCGAAATTGATGCGATTGTCGGTATTCTGCGTGAAATAAAAGCTGAGATCGGCAAGATAATATTTTTTCTCACCCGAAAGCGATTTTTTTGATTTCATATCAAAGCGGTCACATTCATAAAGGATCTTCGCGTCTGTGAGAGATTTTATATATTTTGCAACGGTCGTCCGTGTGATCTTCGTGCCGTTCTTCCTGAGTGCGTCTGTCAGCGTGTTCACGCTCGTCGTCGAGCCGAAATTGTTAAGGATATAATTCCTTACCACCGAAAATGCCGCAACGTCTTTGACCTTTATACGGCGTTTGATGTCTTTTTCAAATATTTCGTCAATGACTCCGGAAACGTATGTGCGCTTTGCTGTCATATCGTCAAAAAGCACAGCCCGCGGAAAGCCGCCGTCAAGTATGAACGACGTAAGCTCGGCGTTCGTGTTCGGATCGACCTTTTTTCCGAAAAAGCGTTTCATCTGCACATATTCCTCGAAAGTGAGCGTGAAAAGTTCAAATTCGATATATCTTCCGGTCAGTTTGGTGACAAGCTCTCCGCTGAGCAGATACGAATTCGAGCCGGTGATGAAAACGGAAAAGCCGCCGTTTGTGCGGAATCCGTTCAGTACCTCCTCAAAGCCGTCAACGTTCTGCACCTCGTCGATAAAAAGGTAATTGAGCCCTTCGCTTTTTATGTGCGCTTTGATCAGCTTCTCAAGCTGATCGGCTGTTTTGATCTTTCTGTATTCGAGCTTATCAAGGTCAAGATAAATGATATTCTCTTCCGATACGCCGCGGCTCAAAAGTTCTTCGGCTACCGTTTGCATAAGACTTGACTTGCCGCATCTTCTCACTCCGGTTATCACCTTGATTATATCGTCCGAATCATAAAACGGACGAATTTTTTTTAAGTATTTTTCGCGTTTGAAAAGCATAAAGCATACCTCCGCATTCCGGTGTTTTCGTGTGTATTATAATATATTCTGTCCAAAATGTCAAGTTATCAATGCAGAAAATGTAATTTTTGCAAAATCTGCATTGATAAAACGCAAAAATGATTTGAAAAGCAAAAAACTCTTGACAAATAAAAATTTGGGGTATATAATCATCCCGTAAACCGATGATTAAGAATAGTAGCTTATCAAGGTCACTCCAAGAGAGCCGCGGGCGGTGCGATCGCGGCAGCGGACAGACAAGTGAATGGACTTATGAGGGCGTCCGAAAGCGAAAGCAAGTAGCAGGCGACGGAAGCGCATCCGTTATTTGCGCGGCGTATGTTATGTATGCAGAAAGATGGGTATTTTTACCAAGCAGGGTGGCACCGCAGGAGCGCGTCTCTTGTCCCGGCAGAATTATGTTGGGGACAAGGGCGTTTTTTTGTACCGTCCCCGGAAAGAAGGAAAGAAAATGTCAAAAGAGATCCCCTACAAAATTTATCTTGAAGAAAGCGAAATGCCGACTGCCTGGTACAATCTCCGCGCCGATATGGCAAAAAAGCCGGCTCCTCTCATTGATCCGTCAACGATGAAGCCGATCACGTCGGAAGCGCTGTCAAAGGTATTCTGCGACGAGCTTGTGAAGCAGGAGCTTGACGAAACGAGCAGATTTTACGCGATACCGCAGGAAATACGCGACTTTTACAAAATGTACCGTCCGTCGCCGCTCGTCAGGGCGTACTGCCTTGAAAAGAAGCTCGGCACACCTGCGAAGATATATTACAAATTCGAGGGCAACAACACCAGCGGAAGCCACAAGCTCAACTCCGCGATAGCGCAGGCGTACTACGCCAAGCAGCAGGGGCTGAAAGGCGTCACGACGGAAACGGGCGCCGGTCAGTGGGGCACCGCGCTTTCGATGGCTTGCTCTTATTTTGAACTTGACTGCAAGGTGTTTATGGTAAAATGCTCTTACGAGCAGAAACCGTTCAGACGCGAGGTTATGCGTACCTATGGCGCGTCGGTCACTCCGTCGCCGTCGCTCACCACGGAAGTGGGCAAAAAGATACTCGCCGAGCATCCGGGCACTTCCGGAAGCCTCGGATGCGCCATTTCCGAAGCGGTTGAGACCGCCACGAAGACGGAGGGTTACCGCTACGTCCTCGGCAGTGTGCTGAACCAGGTAATGCTGCACCAGTCCGTGATAGGGCTTGAGGCGAAAGCCGCGCTCGACAAATACGGCGAAAAAGCCGATATAATCATCGGCTGTGCCGGCGGCGGCTCCAATCTTGGCGGACTTATCGCGCCGTGTATGGGCGAAAAGCTCAGAGGAGAAGCCGACTACCGTATAATCGCCGTCGAGCCTATGTCCTGCCCGTCGTTCACACGCGGAACGTACGCTTACGACTTCTGCGACACGGGACGTGTCTGCCCGCTCGCAAAGATGTACACGCTCGGCAGCTCGTTCATTCCCGCGCCCACACACGCCGGCGGGCTCCGTTACCACGGAATGAACTCCACGCTTTCGGAGCTTTACGACGAAGGACTTATCGAAGCCGTGTCCGTACCGCAGACAGAGGTGTTCGAGGCGGCGGAAGCGTTCGCCCGTGTCGAGGGCATACTGCCCGCACCGGAAAGCAGCCACGCCATAAAGATCGCCATTGACGAGGCGATGAAGTGCAAGGAGACGGGAGAAGAAAAGACGATTGTCTTCGGGCTTACCGGCACCGGGTACTTTGATATGATGTCTTACGAAAGATTCCACGACGGAAAGATGATCGACTACGCCCCGTCCGACGACGATATCGCCGAAGGGCTGAAATTCCTTCCGACGATCACAACAGTCTGATATGAAAAAGGCTGCAGCCCATCAAAGCTGCAGCCATTTTTTGAGGTAAGAAGTAAGAAGTAATAGTGAAGAAGTAAGAAATTATTTTCACGACACGTCGTGAAAATAATCACATTCGGTTATATACTCTATGCTTTCAGTTTTCAGCAATTTGTTTGTGACGGCGTCCTCGACGCCCCGATCTCAAAAATGATATATTGCCTTTGGCAATATGATATACGCCTTGAAGCGTATGATATATCGCTTGCGCGATATGATATGTGCTTCGCACATTGAGGAAATTATTTTCACGACACGTCGTGAAAATAATCTCAATTTTCCATTTGCAATTTACAATCAAATATGTTAAAATCAAATCAAACAACAACGGGAAGTAAAGACGATGAAATATTTTGATACCTACGTTTCCGCCTGCACGGCGGGAGCGGGAAACCAATCATTTTTCACTACCGGCGACGAGAACGAAACGCACGTTTCGCGCTCGTTCTTCAAGCCGACGTTCGGCGGAAAAGGCGGATATTCCTTCCTTTTTTCCAACGTCGTGGACAGCACCTATTCCGACGGCAGTCACGGCAGATGCAACCGCATCGTCGGCGAATGGCACATAGAATCCGCGTCCGTCTGCGTCTGCACGGACTTTGACGGAGGTATCTTCGTTCCGCTCACGTTCGACGGGGAGAGGTACAAGACCGTTCACCCAGGCGAGTTTTTCGCGTCCGACGAAGTGACGCTGTCGCCCGAAAAAGGCGAATACATCTGCATTGAGCTTGCGTTCCGCGGCAGGGAGCTGCCGTATCACCCCGAAACGCTCGTCCCCGTGTTCGTGAAAAACGGCGGCAAATTTGAAGAAAGCAAGTTCTCTCCGCTTCCGTCTATGATCGGCAAAGCCGACACGCCGAAATGCCGTGCGGCGTTCTGGGGAGATTCGATCACGCAGGGCATCGGCACTACGCCGGACAAATACAGAAACTACGCAAGCATAGCCGCCGAAACGCTCGGAAGCGGCTTTGCCTGCTGGAACCTCGGCATCGGTTACGGGCGCGCGTCGGACGCCGCAAGCGACGGAGCGTGGGCGTACAAGGCGAAACAGAACGACATAGTTACGGTCTGTTTCGGCGTGAACGACATTTATCAGACCGGGGATTCTCCCATAAAAGAGCTTGAAAAAACGGTGTCGCTGCTCAAAAAAAGCGGTGTCAAGGTCGTCATCCAGACCGTTCCGCCGTTCGATTACGACGAAGCGCACAAGAAGATATGGGAAGAAACCAACGACTACATCAAAACGGTACTGCGGCACGAAGCCGACGGATTCCTCGACGTGACGGAGTTCCTTTCCGAAAGCGATTCCCACCCCGAAAAGGCAAAATTCGGCGGTCATCCCAACGACGAGGGCAACGCGATATGGGGCAGCCGCCTTGCCGAAGTAATTAAATATGTAACGGAGTAATTTATGACAGACAAGAAATATGCCATCCAGGCAGCCGCGGAATGTGCGTGCGAAGACAACGTGATAGGCAAAAGCAAGCCCGTGTGGAACAATTACGCTTTTCAGTTTATGTATGCGCCGTTTTTCCGTTTTCCGCATCTGCCCGTCTACCGCGCCTACCGCTGCACCGCGGCGGACGAAAGCGGAAGGACGTATACGTTTGACACCGAAAAGCCGTCGTTTTCGCTGTCGCCGATATGGGCAGACCTCCACGAAGGCGTGGTGCGTCTTTCGGTGAACGGAATAAAAAAAGACGGCACTTTGGGAGAGACCGTCGGTGCAAGGACGTTTTTTAAGCTTGCTTCGTTTCCGTCCGACCTGCCGCCCGCGTCGCGCCCTTACGAAGAAGCCGCGGCAATGGCGTTTGAATACGCGCTGCGTCAGCCGTTCCTGCGCCATTGGCTGACTGACGGAACGCCCGATCCCGAATACGATCTGAACGTCTACCCGTCGAAAATGATCTCGTCCGTCATCGACGCGATGATATACTACTCCTCCGTCTGCCCCGAGAAGAAAGACGAAGCGGCAAAGATCGCCGTGAACGCCGCAGACTATCTGATAAGCATAACGCGCCGCGACGGAGTTATGAAGAACGTACCGCCGACGTATCAGACGGATTTTCGATGCGAAAGCGAAAAGAACAACGACTACACCGCATCCGAGCGCATAAATCAGGTGATGATGCTTTATCCGGCACACGTCGGGTATTCGTATATCAACCTTTACAAGTTCACGGGGAACGCAAAATACCTTGAAGAAGCGAAAAAGATCGGCGCTCACTACGAAGAAAACGTGCTGCCGAACGGATCGTGGTATCTGATAAAGGACATAAACACGGGAGAGGTGCTGTCGCCGAATTTCTGCGAGCCGCTCGAACGCATCGTGCCGTTCCTTATGGCGCTTTACGAGGTGACGGGGAACGAAACGTGGAAAACGCTTTCGGACGGCGCGATCAAATTCATCGAGAACAACGAGTTAAAGACCTTTGAGTGGGAAGGTCAGTTCGAGGACAGCGTATGCTCCGTAAACTACTCCAACCTCACCCATTACGGCGCGTCCGCGTATGTGAGATACCTTGCGAGGTATTACGCCGACGACGAAGAAAAAATGGAAAATGCCGACGAGCTTATGAGGTTTATCGAGGATCAGTTCATCGTCTGGAAAAAACCTGCTCCGTGGAACAAGGATTCTTCCGACACGACGGCATTCCGCACGCCCTGCGTGTATGAGCAGTACAACTGGTACGTTCCGATAGACGCGAGCGCCGCCGACATCATTTCGACTTTTCTTGCGATGTATAAGGCGGGGCGCGGTGAGCTTCACCTTGAAAAGGCAAAAGCGATCGCGGATTCGCTCACCCGCGTACAGTACGACGACGGTCTTATCCCGACGCATTGGATGACGGAGGATATGCTGGAGCTTCCGTTCTGGATAAACTGTATGTTCAGCAGTGCGATAAACCTTGCGCGTCTTGCGGAAGAGCTGAAGCGCGGTGGCTGAGTTTTCAGTTTTCAGTTTTCAGTTTTCAGAAAAGAAAGAACAGACCGACAAAAAATGTCCGTCTGTTCTTTGCTTTTTCAGTCAGTGGTTCCGGCGATACGGGGCAAGATCAGAATATCTGACAAGGCAGGACAAGTTTTTCCTTTTTGGGGAAAGACTTGTCAAATTCCTCCACGTCTCTGTCGTCGACGTAATACCCCTTTGGTGTAAGGTACACACCGGTGATGCCGTCCAGATAACCTTTTTTCAGCTCTTTGCAGAGGAAAAAGGACGAATCGGCGTCCTCCGGCAGATCGTGGTAGCGTATGCCGAACTTTGACGCATAATCGAAGCCGCAATTTGAGTAAAATCTGATATTCCCCTCAAACAGCACGGCGCCGTACCCCAATTCGGCTGCCTTTTGCAGCGAATAGTCAAGCAGCATCCTGCCGTAGCCTTTCCGTTTCAGCGCGGGAGTTATGCAGATCGGCCCCATAGTGAGGACGGGGACGGTTCTGCCGTCGTCGGCGTTGATGACGGTACGCATAAACATATTCTGCCCGATGAGCGAATCCTTGTATTTCATAACAAAGTCAAGCTCTTTTACAAAATCGGGATCATTTCGCAGAACGTGTATGACGTAATGCTCGCTGCATCCGGGACGGTATACGTTCCAGAACGATTCTCTCACAAGACTTTCCACCGAAGAAAAGTCCGTTTCTTTTTCCAAACGAATGGTGATGTCATTTGTATTCATTATTTATCCTCCTGAAAATTGTTGACTTCAATTCCCCGTTTTACGGGCGGAAGGTCTGCGATCGTGTCAAACCTCCCGGTCTCACACAATCTCCGATGCGTTGTACTTCTTCAAAAAGCACTCTCCTAATAATTTTTATTTATAATCACGCCTTGCGGCGGGACTACCGCGGTTTGGGTCTTCCTTTTTCAGAAAACTATGGTCACAGCCTTTTCGGTCGCCGACGAGAAAGTGGCGGAAGCGTTTTTGAAATAAAACACCTGGATATTGCCGTCGTTCTCGTCGTACATAGAGCGCAGCGACGGGTAGGCGTCGAGCATCGCTTTCTTGGCTTCGACGCTGTCGTCCTCGCAAAGCTCACCGGCAACGCGGAGCCATCTGCCGTCCTTGTACGCGCAAAGCTCGACCTTGTGGTTGGCTTCTATCTGCCTTGACACGGCTTTATTCCTGCCCGTCTGGATATAATACGTTCACCGTACCGAAAGGACGCACTCTCGGCTGATCGCCCTCCACGGTGGCAAGAAAGTAGGTTTCGACTTTTTTCAGGAATTCATAAACTCTCTGCATTACGGTCTCTCCTTTATTCGGTGATCGTTATGGTATATTTTACCGTTTTGGTGTTCCCTGCGTCGTCGGAAAGTTCAACGATCAGCTCTTCCGTCCCGATATAGCCTTTCATCGCGGTGAAGCGCAGGCTGCCGTTGTAATTGAGCTTGACCGTTCCGAAAACGGGGCTTTGCAGGATGCGGAAATTGAGTCCGGTGCAGTCGCTCTGCTCAATGGTGACCGCTTTTCCGTGAACGACTGTCGCTTCCTTGTCGGAAACGGCTGACATATCGACCGCAACGGGAACATTGTAGCTGTCGTCCATTTTGCCCGAAAGGAACAGATAAGTATCGTCGTAGGTCGTTCTCGTGTAGCCCGTGGACTTGCGGGACGCCATAAGCGCACCCGGTATCGAGCCCTGATACAGCGAGTTGATGCTGTGTATCGTGCCGCTGTCGTAGCCTTCGCGGAGGTATTCCTTGTACATACTTATCGAAGAGTCGCTGCTGTAATCCTCGATCTCAAGCTCGATGCCCATACCGAGGATGTGTGCTATCTTCGACGTTGCGGAAAGGCGCGTATCTTCGGAAGCGCTGAACATATAGTTCGGCTGAAGCGTCGCAAAGTCAAAGCCGACGTCCTTCCACGCCCAAAGACCGTACGCGCCGTAATACGGAGCCCAAAGGCTGAGCAGTCCGAGCGAATGGATGTATTCGTTGGTATTGGTTATCATATTGACCTGCATAGCGTAATAGTCTTTGTAGATCGCTTCGTTGTTCCAATAAAATCCGCCGAGTACGATGTTTTCGTAATTGCCCTTGTTGTACAGATCGAGATAATAGTCGATCTCCCATTTGAGATATTTTTCGCAGTCGGCTCTCTTAGTGAAGTCCTCCGCCTTGCCGTCGCCGTCGATATCCGAGCATTTATAGCTGTAATTCGGTATCATAAGGTTGATGAAGACGGTCAGCTTTTTGCCGTCGTTGAATTTATCGAGCAGAGTTCCCGAAATTTCGTTGATGGCGGGGATGTTTCTGCCCTCGGTGGTAAATTCCTTGATGAGATTTTCGGCATCCGTCTTTGCGTCTGTCGGTGTGCGGAGCTTTGAAAGTCCGCCGATGACGACGGTATCGAAAAGTCTGTCAACGATCTCGCCGTCTTCGTCAAGATATGCAAAATAGCCGAGACTGTTGTCGTAAGTGAAGGCGTAACCGTCTTTGAGATAGCCGCTGCACGACCAGAGGATGCTGCTTATTCCGAATTCCTCGGGATCGGGGTATTTGCCGCCGATGAGAGAAGACGGAGAATAGGCATCGACCGCGTCTGACGTGTCTTTGGTACCCCATACCTCAAGCTCGGTGCAGTTCACCTCGACGGAGGGAGATTCGTAGTTGTATTGGTTGACGAAGTTGAAACGGACGTAGCGCGCCTTCATTTTCGCTTCGAGCGGGCTGTCCAGCTCATAGAGCTTGCTTCCGTTCGACATATACGCACCCGTCTTGCCGTCGCTCACCGTTACCCAGTTTTCGCCGTCAAGGCTCAATGACATTTCGATATATTCGGGGACTCTGATACCGGCGGAAGTGTAGATGAGGAATTCGCCGCCTAACCTGTCAACGCCCATCACGTTGCCGAGGTCGATGACGATGCTTCTGCCGCAGGCACGGAAAAATACGACCATTTCGTCGTCCTTGTAATCGGCTTTCGACGCTTTTTTGCCGTTGATGAGCTTATAAAGCCCGGCTTTGTCGGTGTTGTACTGGATGTATTCGGGAGTGAGCGGATCAAAGGTCTGCGCGTCGATGTCGGTGCCTTTGAGCAGCGCAAGGTTCTGCTCCGTTTTGTAATCGGCGTCGGTTTCGGAAACGGGGACGGTGACCTTCGTTTCGAGCGAATAATCGTAAAAATCGAAATCGCGGTCTTTTCTCTTCAATTCTCTCTTTGAAAGGTCGTAAATGCCGTCTTCGCAGTATTCGTAGCCCATTATTTCGCCGATGAAAAGTATGCCCGAATAGCTGATGTTGAGACGGATGTATCTTGCGCTCGTCGTTTCGGGAAGCGCAAATTCAAATACATAAAGGCTGCTTTCTGGCGCGTCGGCAGGCGACATCTGCGTGCTGATGGTGGCGTAGTCCTTGCCGTCGTTCGACGCTTCGAGCTTGATCTTTCCGGGGAACGATATGCCGTAGCCCTGCTTCTGCAGACAGACGACGTAAACGTCCGCAAGGTTATGCTCGCCTTCGCCGAGGTCGAAGCAGACGTTGACAAATCCCGTATTTTTGAATCCCACCCAATTCCGCTTGCTGTCGTAAACTCCGCGGAAATCGCCGTTGGTGAGGATATCCATATCGTTGTCGGGATAGTCGGAAAGAGGGGTGGTGCTGTAAGTGTATTCCAGCCCCTCAAACAGATTTTTCGCTTTGAGTGTTCTGTCGGGCTTGCCGGAAAGGTAGGCAAGCGCTTTGCCGACTTTTTCGCTTTCGGAAAATTCTTCTTTTGATTCTTCTTCCGACGATTCTTCGGCTGAAATTTCTTCCGAAGACGCTTCGACGGAAGACGACACCGAAGACGTGTCTTCGCCCGGTGTCGAGCAGGACACGAACGGTATCAGAAGCGCAATGACAATAAGGAACGATAAAAACCTTTTCAATTCAATTCTCCTCATTTCTCAAGACTTTTGAGGTAATCCATACATCTTCTGACTTCTTCGATCCCGTTGGGATCGAGGTTTTCGCTTTCGACGACGATGGTCAGTCCTCTTTCGAGTGCTTTCTTTCTCACGTCCGCAACGGGCGCTTCGCCGAGACCGAGAGATCTGCCGATACCGCCTTTGAGACCGTCCTTGAGGTGGATGACGTTCACTCTGGCTTTGAGTCTGTCAAGCAGAGCGATGGGATCGACGCCGGCGTTGAACGCCCAGAACGTGTCTATCTCAAAATCAATATCCGTTCTTCTTTCGATCTCCGAATGGATCGTGGAGCCCCAGGGCATAACGACGAATTCGTGCGAATGGTTGTGGTAGCCGAGCTTGATGCCTTCGGCGGCAAAAATGGGTTTTGCGTAGTTCATAATGGCGGCAAAGCGTTCGATCTTTTCAAGAGAGGTGAGGTCGGCACCGGGTACTATGTAGTTGGGATCTCCGATGGTTTTGTGATACTTTATCGTTTCCATAATGTTTTCGGGGAGCAGTCCTTCAAGAGACGAATGTGTGCCGGAGCAGGTCACGCCGCAATTATCCATAATTGCCTTGACGTCTTCGGCGGAATAACCGTAAAAGCCCGCAAATTCAAGGTATTTGTACCCCATTTCGGCGACTTTTTCAATGCCGCCTTTGAAATCGTTTGCCAGATAGTCGCGCACGCTGTAAAGCTGAAGACCGTAATTGTTTTTCATTTTTTGTTTCCCCTTTATATTTTATTTTTTTATAATTCAAACGCAAGCGGTAATATTTCCGGAAGTTTATACTTTGCGATCTTTCCGTCCTTCAGAAGCAGGACCGCAAAATCTTCCGTGCAGAATTCGCTCATCACCTGGCGGCAGACACCGCACGGAGGCGAGAACGAATCCGCGTCACCCGCTTTTCCGCCGACGACGGCAACGGAGACGAAATCCCTTTTCCCTTCGCTGACTGCCTTGAAAAATGCCGTTCTTTCGGCGCAGACCGTGGGTGAAAACGCCGCATTTTCTATATTGCAGCCCTTATACACCGTCCCGTCGGCACAGAGCAGAGCCGCCCCGACAGTATAGCCCGAATACGGTGCGTATGCCGATTTCCTCGCTTCCGACGCAAGACGTACAAGCTCTTCATCGTTCGGGATGACGATATCTTCCGCAAAGCTTTCTCCTGCCCCGTCGTGCTTCACGCCGAGCAGGTCGGCAACGGTGGACGCGATATCGGCGAACGAATCGCGCAGACCGAGGTTTATTGGTCTTATGCGGTTTCCGATAACGAGCAGCGGAGTGAATTCGCGCGTGTGGTCGGTGCTGACGTCGCCCGGATCGCAGCCGTGGTCGGCGGTAAGGATCACGCAGTCGTCGTCACCGAGTTTTTCGACGAACGACGGCAGCCACGCATCGAATTCGGCAAGTGCCTTCGCGTAGCCGTCAATGTCGTTGCGGTGTCCGTAGACCGAATCGAAATCGACGAGGTTGACGAAGCAAAGCCCGTCAAAATCACGGTCGGCGAGCGACAGCGTGACGTTAAGCCCGTCGGTGTTGCCGGACGTATGTATCGACTCGGTAACTCCGACACCGGCAAAAATGTCGTTTATTTTTCCGACGCCGATAACGTCTTTGCCGGCGTCCTTTATCTCGTCAAGCAGAGTTCTGCCCGTGGGCAGAAGCGAAAAATCGTGTCGGTTGGAGGTGCGTTGGTACACGCCGTCGCTTCCGACGAACGGACGCGCTATCACTCTGCCGACGCCGTGTTTGCCCTTGAGTATGTCTCTTGCGATACGGCAGTATTCATAGAGCTGTTCAATGGGTACGACGTCCTCGTGAGCCGCTATCTGAAAAACGCTGTCGGCGCTCGTATAAACTATCAGGTCTCCCGTTTTTTCGTGTTCTTTTCCGTAGTCCTTTATAACTTCCGTGCCGGAATACGGTTTGTTGCAGAGGTAATTCCTGCCTGTACGGCGGACGAATTCCTCCATTACGTCATCGGGAAATCCGTCCGGATAGGTGGGAAGCGGATCTTCGGAAATAAGTCCCGCTATCTCCCAGTGCCCTATGGTGGTGTCCTTGCCCGCGGAACGCTCGTGCATCTTGGCGACAGCCGCTTTCGGCGTCGTGGTGTAACCGAGGAATTCAAGCCCCGGTATATTGCCCAAGCCGCAGCAAAGCAGATTGTCGGCACGGAAATGCTCTGACGTGCTTATGCTCCTTATGGTGTTCGTCCCTTTGTCGCCGAACGACGCGGCATCGGGCGCTTCGCCTGCGCCGAGACTGTCAAGAACGATAAGAAATACTCTTTTCATTCACCGATCCTCCGTAAGTTATCTTGTAGCAGTCTCGAGCGACAGCGTTATCATTTCGGTGAACGAGGTCTGACGTGAAGCGGCGTCAAGAGATTCGCCCGTCAGGAGATGATCGGACACGGTGAAAATACCGAGCGCGTTTTTGCCTGCGCGGGACGCATTCATATAAAGCGCGGCGGCTTCCATTTCGACGGCGAGCACGCCCATTTTGCCCCAGATATTCGCCGATCTCATATAATCGGGTACCATATCGTCGTCGCCGTAGAAGCAGTCCGTGGAAAGCACGCTGCCGACGTGGTAAGAAAGATTCATTTCCTTTGCGATACCGACGCATTCTGAAAGCAGACCGTAGTCGGCAGTCGGCGCAAAGGTGCCGGGAAGACGGTATTGGGACGCATAATTGGAGTCGGTGCAGGCGGACATCCCGAGGACTATGTCACGCAGAGCGACTTTTTCGCTCATTCCGCCGGCAGAGCCGGTGCGGATGATGTTTTCGACACCGAAAAAGTTGAACAGCTCATAGGAATAAATGCCCATCGACGGCATACCCATTCCGCTTGCCATTACCGAAACGGGAACGCCCTTGTACGTCCCGGTATAGCCCTGTATGCCTCTTACGTTGTTTATGAGCTTTGCGGAAGATATAAAGTTTTCCGCGATGAATTTTGAACGGAGCGGATCACCCGGCATAAGCACCGTCGGTGCGAAATCTTCGGGAGACGCGTTGATGTGAGGTGTGGGCCAGCCCATTTTTTATTCCTCCTTAATTCTTCAGCCATTTGTAAAACGCAGTTTTACAATTTTATTAGTTTTACTATTCTGCTCGTGCCGAGCCTCGACGCGCCGAGACGTATGAACTCTTCCGCGTCTTCGAGAGACGATATCCCGCCGGCAGCCTTTATTTTCACTCTGCCGTCGACGTTTTCGGCGAACAGTTTTACGTCGTCAAAGGTGGCGCCGCCTTTTGAAAATCCCGTCGAGGTCTTTATATAATCGGCGTCGGACTCCGACACGATCCGGCACATTTTTTATTTTTTCTTCTTCGGTCAGCAGGCAGGTCTCGATTATCACTTTCAGCACTCTGCCGCCGCATTCCGCTTTTACGCGGTTTATCTCGTCGAGCAGAAGGCCGTACTGTCTGTCTTTGAGAAAACCGATATTTATTACCATATCTATTTCGTCGGCTCCGTTTTTCACGGCATCGGCGGTTTCAAACACCTTTGTTTCGGTCGTGGAATATCCGTTCGGGAACCCTATGACCGTGCAGATCTTAAGTCTGTCGCCGACGTATTCCTTTGCCGTTTTCACGAAGGATGCGGGTATGCAGACGGATGCGGTGTGATATTTCATACCGTCGTCGCATATCGCTTTTATATCGCTCCACGTCGCAGTCTGCGAAAGGAGCGTGTGGTCGCATTTTGAAAGTATTTCATTGATATCCAAATCTTTCACCCCGTATATTCTATCACTTGGAAAGCAAACATACAAGTGCTTTTTGAAAAAGTTTCAGCGTTTTCGGCGATATTCGGCAAGTATTTGCTTCATCGCGTCGCTCTTCGGCACTCCGGCAAGACGCAGAGAGCGCGAAAGCGCAAGAGAAGACGCAAACCCACTGCCCTCTTCAAGCCCCGCATCTATCAGGTCTTTGCCCGAAACGTACGGGCGCGACATATAATCAAGGTAAATACCGTATCTTTCACGCAAAAAACCGACGTTTTCATCGTTTCCCGAATCGCAGACGGAAAAGTTTATGAGCGATACCGGATCAAGGCTTTCGTCAAACATACGGTTCGTCGTCTTTACGGACGAATCTGCCCTTGCGGTGACGTTGGGCTTCATATGGAGAGAGACGAGGTTTTCGGCATAGCGGAGAAGCTCCTTTTCGCTTGTGAGCCGTTTTATGAATTTTCCGACGAGAGGCAGCCCCTCTTTTTCGTGTCCGTAAGAATGGATAGCGCCGTTTATCTCCTTTGTCGTGACGGCTTTGCCTAGGTCGTGCGTGAGCGACGCAAGCATAAAGCCGTAAGGCGACGACGCCTCATCGCGGAAAGATGCCGCTCTGTCAAGCACCTGCATCGTATGTGTCCAGACGTCGCCCTCCGGGTGATAGACCTTGTTCTGTTCAAGACCGATAAGGCTTTCAAGCTCCGGGAACCAGAACGAAAGGTGATCCGCTTTGCGTAAGACCTCAAAAAACACCGACGGCTTCGGCGACAAAAGCAGGGCTTTTTTCACTTCGCCGTTCACTCTTTCGCTCGAAAGAGACGAAATATCCATATTTCTGCAAAGACGCAGCGTTTTTTCTTCCACGTCAAAGCCGAACCGTGACGCAAAGCCGGCACAGCGAAGCACGCGCAGGCTGTCCTCCGCAAATGTCTTTTCGTTGGTGCAGCGCAGGATTTTGTTCTTTATGTCGTCAACTCCGCCGAAATGGTCTGTTATTTCCCCGGTCAGCACGTCGCACAGCAGCGAATTTACGGTGAAATCGCGCCGTGACGCCGCCTTTTCGGTGCCTATGAACGGATCGGCTTCGATATCGAAATCGGTATGCCTGTCCCCCGTCTGCCTTTCGCGTCTCGGCAGAGCGATGTCGATATCGCATCCGGCAAGGCCGTATATGCCGAAGCTCCTGCCCATTTCGAGCCTTTTTCCCATTGAATCGAGGATGTTTTCGAGCGTTTCACGCGGTATGCCGTGTACCTCGACGTCGATATCGCCGGAGCTTTTTCCCATAATACCGTCGCGCACGCAGCCGCCGACGTAGTATACTCTGCCTCCCGCCGCAGCCGCCTTTTCCGCAAGCGTGTGCGCCGCTTCTTTCCCGTCCGTAAAATCACCCTCTTTGACGGTCATTTTATCATAAAGATACGGTTTAGTCAAGCAAGGGGAAGTAAGTTTTCAGTTTTCAGTTTTCGGTTTTCAGAAAAGCACACACGGGAGATTTGCGATTTGCATGGGGCGGCATCCTCGACGCACCGGTTTGAAGGAAGAGGCAGGAGGTCGAGGAAACGCTCGGTTGACAAAGCGCTTTTTTTATGATATGATTATATATGTAAAAATTTCGCCGTATTCGGCAGTCCGTGTGAAAGGAGCAGTTATGTTCGACGAAGCATTGAAAGCGATGGCGGAAGCCAAACGCATAATAATACACCGTCACGTCAACCCGGACGGAGACGCGCTCGGAAGTCAGATAGGACTCCGGCAGATAATACGCGACAATTTCCCTTCCGTCGAGGTCTACGCCGTCGGCGACGTTTCAAAGAGATATTCGTTTATGGACGGCTCGGCAATGGATATCATCCCCGATTCGTTCTATGACGGCGCGGTCGCCGTGATACTCGACACGTCCGTGTCACAGCTCATCAGCGACGACAGATACAAAAAAGTAAAAACGACGATCAGGATGGATCACCATATCTTCTGCGAAAAGATCGCCGATATGGAATACGTTGACAGCACGTTTGAAAGCTGTGCCGGACTTGTGACGTACTTTGCAAAGGAAAACGGGCTCATCGTCTCCGACGATGCCGCAAAGGCGCTTTATACGGGTATGATAACAGATTCCGGGCGTTTCCGCTACGACTCCGTATCGTCGCAGACGTTTGCGCTTGCGTCGTTCCTTATGGAGCGCGAATTCGACACGAACGATATTTATTCCAAGCTCTACACCGACGAGCTGAAAAACATAATCACCCGCGCTTCGTTCATAACAAGGATAAAGCTCGCAAGTGAAAACGTGGCGTACATATACACGACGCGCGAGGAGCTTGCGTCGCTCGGGCTTGACACCTTTGCCGCGTCCCGCGGGATGGTCGGCACGATGTCGGACATAAAAGGCGTTGATATATGGGCAAACTTCACGGAAACGCCAAACGGCGTGATATGCGAGATTCGCTCAAACAAATACAACATCAACAAGGTCGCGGTAAAGTACGGCGGAGGCGGTCACGCCAAAGCGAGCGGAGCCACCGTCGCGGACAGAGCGGAAGCGCTGGCTTTGCTCGACGATCTCGTGAAAACCGGTGAGGAAAAATGAACGAAGAAACAAAACAGATCATTTTTGACAAAATAAAAGAATACGGCACTGTCATCATAAGCCGCCACCTGCGTCCCGACGGCGACGCGATAGGCGCGTCAAAGGGGCTGAAAGAGCTGATAAAGGCGTCTTTCCCCGAAAAGAAGGTGTATTCGATCTCGTCCGACAGCTCGGAATATCTTGAATTTCTGGGAAAAGACGACGATGATCTTTCTTATGAAGAATACACGAAAGCCCTTTTCATCGTCCTCGACACGGCAACGTCCGACAGGATAGCGAACGACAAATACGGTATGTGCCCGTGCATAATAAAGATCGACCATCATATCGAGGTCGAAAAATACGGTGATATTTCGTGGGTGGAGGACAAACGCTCGTCGGCAAGCGAAATGATAGTCGATCTCTATATGACTTTCAGGGACGAGCTGGTCCTCACGAAGGACGCCGCGACGTATCTTTACGTCGGTATGGTGACCGACTCGGGACGTTTCCGCTTTTCCTCCACGAGCGGCGATACGCTCAGGTGCGCGTCATACCTGCTTGACAAGGGCATAGACACCGAAATGATGTTCTCGCGCCTTTATCTTGAAGAATTCGATTATTTCCGTTTCAAAGCCTACGTTTACCGCAATATGAAGATGACGCCGAACGGTGTCGTCCATCTGTTCGTGAGCAAGGAAACGATCGCCGACTTCGGGCTGAATCAGGAGCAGGCGGGGCTTTCCGTGTCATTCCTCGACTCGGTAAAGGGCGGGCTTGTATGGATCGCGTTCATAGAGCACGACGACGGAGGCATAAGAGCGCGCATAAGGTCGCGCTTCGTCACCGTCAACAAGCTCGCGGAAAAGTACCGCGGAGGCGGTCACGAATGTGCAGCCGCCGCGTCCGTCAGAGGCGAAAGCGGTATGAAGCAGCTTCTCGCCGATGCCGACGCACTTGTGAAATCGTATAAGGCGACGCATACGGAATGGCTGTGAAATCTATAAAAGCAATTAAGCGTACTTCAGATTTTTTTCCAAAGTACGCTTTTGTTTTATTGCTTTTTCATTTCAACGGCGCAAAGAACGAGTTTGTCTTCGGTCTAATGATGCTCACCTTTTTTATTCAGTTAAACACGTTATCGAGGTTGCGTTCGACTATGATATAAATGACATAATCGGCTTTACAGTTTTCTATATCGGTTTTATTATAGGAGAATCCCCACATACCCTGGAAATACGTATTGTTGAAGCCGTCGGCGAGGATATCGTACATCTGCGTGGAGTAGGAGTCACGCAGAACATAGGCGTTCGGAAGCTCGGGGCGGTTCGTGCTTATCGTCTTCTTGGCGGGCATCGTGTTCTGATCGTAGGTCAGCTCCTTAGCTCCGTTGTAACGGCGCACCGACGTTATCGCTTTCGGCATTTCGTACCTGGGCTTGCGCAGCACGTTGTATTCCTTCATCGGCATATCGCCGCCGTAGTATTCGAGGTAGTACGACATATCGCCGCCATAGTAATAATCCTCCACCCAATCGAAGTCCTCGAACGGGTGCGGCGCGCACTCGGGATGCGTCTCCGCTATATAGTTGAACAGTTCCGTATAAACGAGGAACGCGCCGTAGTCCGTCCAATGCGAATCGGTCTTCCAATAGAGCTTGTACTCGTCGTTCTTATGCTCGTTGAACAGCGCTCTCACGTCGATGCACTTGACACCGGCGTTGTTTATCGCGGTCATCACCTGGTCAAGACGGGACGTTTCGCTCTGTCTCACATAGTCGGCAGGCATCGTTTCGGGGTATATCGTGGCAGGAGAAGGCACGAGGATGTAGATTATCTCGGCGCTCGACGACTCCGCTCTCTTTTTGAGGCGCGAGGTGAGGGAGTCGAGATTTTTCTGCGAATAAAGGTTGTTGCAGAGAAAATCGTTCAGCGTATAGTCGAGGTGGAACTGGTAGTCGTAGCCGGCGATGACCTTCCATTCGTCGGGATCGACAGACTTCGGGCGCGCGTTGTAGGTGCGGGTGCGGCTCTTGAAGCCGTCCTTTTCCTCCCATATTTTAAGCTCGCCTTTTTTCGCCTTGACACGGATGGAATAATAGCCGTGGTCGGAAGCAGTCGAGTCCATCTGACCGTCGAATATCCAGAAGACTCTTGCGCCCTCGTCGCAGTTGCCAAGCACGACGAAAGCGTCGTCGTAGAGCTTGGTGCAGCCGTAGACGGTGGGAGCGGTCAGCTCTTCCGATTCGGGCGGATAGGAGTATTCCTCCGCGCTTTCCTCGGACGATTCTTCTTCGGAAAGTACCGATCCCTCTTCCGATACCTCTTCGGACGATGCTTCCGATACCGTTTCCGCGCTTGTATCTGAACTGTTTTCGTCATCGCTTTCGGCGCAGGAAACGCAGAGTATCATTACCGCAATAAGAAAAAGGCAAAGCATTTTTTTCATAATAAAAACCTCACTTTGCCTTGATTATAACATATCAGAATAAAAAATGCAACAAAAAATCATCTCATCGCCGCAAGTAAGAATATTATGCAAAGTCCGTTATTGAAATCGGAAACATAAAGAATAAAAACCGACAAACACAAAAGCAATATACTGCCGCAGACCGCAAGAACGGATGCGGCTTTTTTTGCACTTTCCTCGTCTGTACGGCGGCACAGTGCAAGGTAAACGAAGCGGTTTCCGTCGTTTTTTGAAAGCGGGACGATATTGACCGCCGCAAAGAAAAAGCACGAAAAAATAAAAAGCAGCAGATACTCGTTCCGGAAGAACGCGAACACGACGGACGCCGCAAAAGAAGCAAGCAGATTGAATATCACGCCTCCCGCGGCTATCAGCATTTCGTCGCCGTAGGAGCAGGAAGAGGTCGTGTACGTCATCATCCCGCCGAAAGGCTCGATGCGGAACGTTGTCACGCTTTCGCCCGCAACGCGGACAAAAAACAAATGTCCTGCTTCGTGAACGGCGGATGCCGCCATAATACAGGCAAAAGCCGCTGTTCCCTCGGAGACGCATATCAGCCAGAATGCCGCGGGCGCAAATATGCTGACACTGACGATACCGTGAAACAGCGGAAAATAGAGAGACTCCACGGCCTTTCAGCCGATAAGACGGCGGAGCAGCCCGATCAGATTGACTTCCCCGCGTTCCGCATCGCCGAAAAACGACGCCTGAACTTCCTTTTCGCGGTGCGAATACACAAAAAACGCCGAAGCGAGCAGAACGGAAGAAAGCAGGAAGGATATGAGTTTTTTCATTGTATCAATGTCTCCGATATATAGATATATATTCAATGGCAAATTACAAAATAAAGTTTTCAGTCTTCAGTTTTCAGTTTTCAGAAAAAACACCGGAAATTTGCAATTTGTAGTACCTTGTCTCAATTAAAACTTTACAAATCGAATAAAGTGTGGTATACTAAAAGAAAAAACGAATAAGGGGTATATCACAATGGCAATGTCACCGATATATTTAACAGAAGAAGAAAGAAAAGAACTGGCAGAA
>JAZUKE010000058.1:0-10967 GCA_045643125.1 Eubacteriales bacterium | reverse complement strand
TTGCCGTTTCCCTGACATTTTCCGGTTCACGAATCACTGCATTCAATACCGGTAGATAATACGCCTCCCAAGAATACTCCGGTGATATGCATTGCTGCATATCCGAGAGAACCTTGTCTTTCAAATAAGGTAAAGTCTTTTCTATATAGTCATTCCATTTTTGCAGGGAAAATACATCATTTTCATATGAACTGTATATTTCGGAGCTGGTATCTATCATTTGAATCATAGAAGAGCCTTCTTTCTTAGGTGATAGAATCTCAAAGCAATCAAATTCTGATTCGTCTCTCATCCTCATCTTACAAATTCAGCCCCACAGAGCATTCCTGTGAGGCTGAATTAAAGTACAATCATATGTGATTTTTCGTGAATTTTCCGTCAAATGTGCGATTCATCTGCGTTTGGTCCACGTCAGGATCACATTGGCACACGGATTGGCATACCGGCATACGATTCAGCCGACCCCTTTAACGGTACATCTGACCGACTTAATACATCTTCGCTCCTGCGGGGATATGGTTATCGAGCATAAGCAGATGCAGCTTTTCTTCGCCTTCTTCGTGGTGAATGGCGGAGATCAGCATACCGCAGGAATCAATGCCCATCATGGGACGCGGAGGCAGATTCGTGATTGCAAGCAGCGTCTTGCCGACAAGCTCTTCCGGCTCGTAGAACGCGTGGATGCCGGAAAGTATGACGCGATCGGAACCCGTGCCGTCGTCAAGCGTGAACTTGAGGAGCTTTTTGCTCTTCGGAACGGCTTCGCAAGCCTTTACCTTTACTGCTCTGAAATCGGACTTCTGGAAAGTGGGGAAGTCAACGTAGTCGGCAAACAACGGCTCGATCTCGACCTTTGAGAAGTCGATGACTTCCTCAATGGCGGGAGAAACGGGAGAAACTTCAACTGCGGGAGCGGCTTCTTCTGCCTTTTCTTCTGCCTTTTCTTCCTTTTTGTCGCCGTCAAGCGGTTTCATAGTCGGGAAAAGGAGGACGTCGCGGATAGAGGGGGAATCGGTGAGGAGCATAACGAGTCTGTCGATGCCGAAGCCGAGTCCGCCCGTAGGAGCAAGACCGTATTCGAGCGCGGTGACATAGTCGTAATCGACCTGCGCCGTCGTGTTCGGCTCTTCCTGCTTCTTCTTGGCGACCTGCTTTTCAAAACGTTCTTTCTGATCTATCGGATCGTTCAGCTCGGAGAAAGCGTTGCCGAATTCGGTCGCGTTGATGAAATACTCAAATCTTTCGGTAAATCTCGGATCGGTCGGCTTTTTCTTGGCGAGCGGGCTGTTTTCAACGGGGTAGTCGTAGATGATAGTCGGCTGAATGAGGTTTTCTTCGACGAATGCGTCGAACATTTCGGCAAGAACGGTGCCCTTTGTGGCGTCAGCCGGGACTTCGACGTTCTTTTCTTTTGCACATTTTCTTGCGTCTTCGTCGGTCGCCCAGTCGTTGTAGTCGCAGCCGGAATATTTCTTGACCGCTTCGACCATAGTGAGCTTTTCCCAAGACCCCATATCTATCTCTTTGCCCTGGTACGTTATTACCTTGCTGCCGCAGATCTTTTCGGCAAGCATAGTGTTCATTTCGATGACAAGATCCATCATTCCCTTGTAATCGGTGTACGCCTGGTAAAGCTCAATGGACGTGAATTCGGGGTTGTGCTTGGTATCCATACCTTCGTTGCGGAAAATTCTGCCGACTTCGTAAACCTTGTCGAATCCGCCGACGATGAGGCGTTTGAGGTAAAGCTCGGTCTCGATACGGAGGTACATATCCATATCGAGCGTGTTGTGATGCGTCTTGAACGGACGTGCGGAAGCGCCGATCTCGAACGGGGTGAGGATGGGAGTATCGACTTCGAGGAATCCCTTGCCGTCAAGATATGAACGTATCTCGCGGAGGATAAGCGAACGCTTCACAAACGTGTCCTTGACTTCGGGGTTGACGATGAGATCGACGTATCTCTGTCTGTATCTCGTGTCCTGGTTGGTAAGCCCGTGGAATTTTTCGGGAAGCGGGAGCAGCGATTTGGCAAGCAGCTTTATCGACTGGCAGTGAATGGAGATCTCGCCGGTCTGCGTTCTGAACACGAAACCGGTGATGCCGATGATATCGCCGACGTCCCATTTCTTGAATCCGAGGTTGTAAACGTCTTCGCCGACGTCTTCGCGTCTGATATAGAACTGGATATCCCCGGAACCGTCGCGGAGGTGCGCGAACGACGCTTTGCCCATAACGCGGCGCGACATCATTCTGCCGGCAACGGAGACGGTCTTGCCTTCGTACTTTTCAAAATCGTTGATTATATCAGCGGTGTCGGTGTCCTTGTCGTACTTGACGATGGTGAACGGATCGTTTCCCGCGGCTTTCATATCGTCGAGCTTCTTGCGTCTGAGGACAAGTTCACTCGTGGAGTTTACTTCTGTGGTGTTGTTGTTCAATTCTTCGCTCATAATGCTGCCCTTTTTATTTGGAAATGGATTCGATGATGTATTTGCGGACTCCGCGGGGAGTTTCGACGTTGACGGTGTCGCCGGTTCTTGCGCCGATAAGCGCTTTGCCGATAGGGGAGTCGTCGGATATTCTCTGAGGAGCGGCGAACGGATCTGATTCGGTAGAGCCGACTACGCGGTATTCGTATTCTTTGTCGTGTTCGAAATCGCGGATCGTGACAAGGTTGCCTACGCTGACCTTATCGGTCTTGACGTCGCTGTCGTCGAGGATGACGGCAAGTTCGAGCGTTGCTTCGAGGTTTGCGATTCTGGTTTCGACTTCGCCCTGTTCGTTCTTGGCTTCATCGTATTCGCTGTTTTCGGAAAGGTCGCCGTATGCTCTTGCTTTTGCGATAGCTTCGGCAACTTCTTTTCTTTTTACCGTTTTGAGGTATTCAAGTTCGCTCTGTAATTTTGCGTAGCCTTCGTTGGAAACATAAATTTGTTTTGCCATAATGAATCGTTCTCCTTGATTTATGTGAATTTTTATTTATTATTGCAAAGTCTGTCGAGTTCTTCGATCGCGGCGGTGAGCTGATTGTCGCTTTCGGTACCGCGAAGATACGCTCTGTTTACCATATATTCGGACGGCTCGACCACGATATCGGGCGTTATTCCTTTGAGGTGGTAGTTATCGCTGAACGGCGGGTTGTAGTAGTGCGACGACACGCGCATACCGCTGCCGTCGGAAAGGGTGATGATGTGCTGCATCGTGCCTTTTCCGTACGTCGTGGTGCCGATTATCGTTGCCTTTTGGTAGTCCTTGAGTGCCGATGTGAAAAGCTCGCCCGCGGAAGCGGTGTTTCCGTTGCACAGCACGACCATCGGTTTATCGACCGAACGTGCGTCTGACGTTCTTTCGTATTCTTTTTCGCCGTTGTAATTGATGATGTTCACGATCGGCCCTTTGGGGAGAAGTCTGTCAAGCACGCTGCAGATTATGTTCAGATCTCCGCCGGGGTTGTCGCGCATATCGAAGATATAGCCCTTTACGCCCTTCTTTTCGGCTTCGTTGACTGCTGCTTCAAAGTCTTCGGCAACGAGCCCCGAAAACTCAACTATGGATATCCAAGCATAGTCGCCGATATATTCGCAGTAGACGGCTTTGGCTCTTACTTCGCCTCTGACGGGGTAAAGCGTCATTTCTTTGCCGTCTCTGAGCAGCTTGATGTTTACTTTCGTGCCGAGTTCGCCTTTTACGCGTTCGATACATTCGTTGTACGTTTCTTCGGTGACCCTGAGACCTTCGACCTCGGTGAGCCTGTCACCGGGGAGGATGCCGGCTTTTTCTGCCGGAGAAGAGGGCATAACGTGCGTTACGCACATAGCCTGCGCGTCGATATCGTATATGACGTAAACGCCGATACCGTAAAGCTTTCCTTCGGATTCGGTCACAAACTCTTCCATTTCCTCGGGAGTGTGATACATAGTGAACGGATCGGGGATGGCGTTGAAATACGCATTGAGAAGCACGGTCTGAATGTCTTTTTCGTCTACCGTACCGGCGACCATAATATCGTAGAGCGCTTTGCCGACGCTTTCCTTTATCTTGTCCTCGTCGATCGCAAATTCGCTGCCTTCGCGGAAAACGTAGTAGCTGTCCACCATCAGTTTTGCTTCTTCGAGTATTTTGAACGCCGAGGAATCGAATCCCGAAAGCGTTTCGAGAGAAGCTATTTCTTTTTCAAGCGCAGAATTCTTTTCCGAAAGAGCCGAGTTTTCGTTGGCGAGTTCGTCTATCTTTCCGTTGTTTTTGATATCTGACGTGACGAACGCCGCCACGAAGCAGATCACCGCGACGGAAACGCAAAGTATGACCGCAGTGAGTACGCTTATTGTTTTTTTCATAAAAAAGACACCTTACTTGAGTAAATTATACGGATCGCCGTATTTGTTGAAATAATCGTAAAAATAATCGTCAAGCATTTTCAGCGGATCCTTGTATTCGCTGCCGTCCATATAGGCAAAATGCAGATGATATCCGTTGCAGCGTCCGGTGTTGCCGACCTTGCCTATCACCTGCCCCTGCACCACCTTGTCGCCGTACAGTACAAGACGTTTTTTGAGGTGGGCGTACATCGTCGAGCTGCCGTCCGGGTGCGTTACAACTATCACGTTGCCGTAACTTTCGGTAAGCTCGCTCCTCGTCACCGTCCCGGATTTGACCGCCTGCACCGGCGTTCCTTCGGGTGCGGAAATGTCGAGAGCCGTGTGGTAATCGTCCTTGCCCGTTATCGGATCTTTTCTCCAGCCGAAACCGTCGATGATGCGGCAGTTTGACCAGAACACGCTGTCTATCGGCCAGCCGAAGCCGTTTTCGCGGTACTTGTTCTTTTCGTCGATCGTGTGATTGAGTTCCGCTATCTGTTCCTGAAACTTCTTGATTTCCGCTTCATAGGCTTCAAGCTGCTTTCCCGAAAGTTCAAGTCCGTTTGAAAGGTTTTCTATGACTTTCTGAAGCTCCTCACATTCGGATTCACATTCGCTTTGAGCGATCTCAAGGTCGGTCTTGTACTTTGCAAGATCATTGAACGACGTTTCGTAAGTGATACGCGAATTATCAAGATTCAGTTTTGCGCTGTCTATCTTGTCCGCGACCTCGTTCATATATTCGAGCATACAGTTTACATAATCTTTTTTTGTGAGGTATTCGCCTATCGAATCGGAGTCTGCTATGAGTTCAAGCTCGGAGACGCTGCGGTTTTCGTAATAATAGACCACGATCTGGTCGTATATTTTATAAAGCTGCAGTAATTCTTCGTTTTTCTCATACATTTCCTCTGCAAGCGCGTCAAGCACTCCCTCGTAATCGGAAACGAGGCTTTCGGTTATATATATTTCCTCCTGCAAAAGGGAAATGTTGGCTTCGAGATCGACTTTTTTTGCGTAAGCGTTTTCGTATGCGGCGTCATCGTTTCCGCGCTCTGACGAAAGCTGATTGCGCCGCTGCTTTACGCTTTGAAGCTGCTGCTCGAGTTTTTTGCGGGCTTCTTCGTCTTCCTCTATCGAAGATGTGTTTATCGCTTCCGCTCTGAAAGCGGGAATAAAAACACCTGCAGCAAGAACGAGACACAAAACCGCATTTATCACGAACAATAACGGTTTTTTCATTCCATACATCCTTACTTTGCCCGAAAGATCAGGCTTTGAGATACTTCTTCACCGAAATTCCGCTTGCGATTATTCCGGCAAAAAGACCTATCGCAATGAAAGTTCCTCCGACAAGGAAAACGGAATCCTTAAACGGGGAAACGCTGCCTATGCCGTAAGACACCACTATGTCGGTTATGACGCTGCTGTACAGATAATACTGTATACCGAAAGCGACGACCGAAGATATCAGCCCGATAAGTATGCCTTCGATTATGAACGGAGTAATTACGAATCTGTTTGTGGCGCCGACGTAGCGCATTATCGCTATCTCGTCACGGCGCGAGAAGACGCCGAGGCGGATCGTGTTCATTATCACGAACAGAGCCACTATGAGCAGCACCGCCATAAGTATGCCGGCTATTGCGATAAGACCGACACGCGCGGTGTTGAATCTTTCCACAAGACCTATCTTGTGCGTTGTTTTGGTTATGAATTCAAGATTGTTTATATTGTTGTTGAGCGCCTCCGCACCGACGGCGGATTCAAAGGTTATCTCGAACGTATCGGGAAGCGGGTTGAGTCTTTCGCCGTTTATGTACATACGGAGATTTATGTCGTCGCCCATATCTTCAAGAAGCTTCTGAAGCCCCGTTTCCTTGTCGATGAATTCGATCTTCAATGTGGGATCCAGAGCAAGGATCTCGTCTTTCGTCCTTGCGATATCGGCATCGTTCGCGCTTTCGTCGATATAAGCGACGATGACGTTAAGACCGTTTATCTTGTCGAGGTTGTCATCGATCGTGATGATGACCAGCCCGAAAGTGCCGACGATAAGCATACAGCAGATAAGCACGAGGATGGACGCCGTTGACATTATGGAATTGCGGAACACTCCGACAAAGCCCTGACCTATAAGGTAGAAAAGCTTGCGGAAAAACTGCATTATTCTTTTCATTCCGCATATCCTCCCGCACGGTCAGACACCACTTCGCCGTCGTGAATGGTTATAACGCGCTTGTTGTAACGGTCAACGAGTTCTTTTTCGTGAGTGACGACTATGACCGTTTTGCCGAGCTTGTTGATGCGGATGAGCAGATCCATAAGGTCGATCGACATATCCGGGTCAACGTTGCCCGTCGGCTCGTCGGCAATGATTATCTGCGGGTTGTTCACGAGCGCTCTGGCAAAAGCGACTCTCTGCTGTTCACCGCCGGAAAGCTCGCTCGGGAAACGGTCAGCCTTGTCCGTCAGCTCAACGAGCTTTAAGAAAAAGGTGACGCGCTCTTCGATCTCCGACCGCTTTATCCCCATTACGCGGAGCGTGAAGGCTACGTTTTCGTACACGGTCTTGTTGTTGAAAAGGCGAAAATCCTGAAAAACCACGCCGAGCGTGCGGCGAAGATATGGGATCTTGCGTTTTCTGAGCTTTTCAAGCGAATATTTGTTTATTTTCAGTTTTCCGCTGCTGATCTTTTCTTCGCAGAGCAGCAGCTTGGTGAGTGTCGTTTTGCCGGCACCGGATCTGCCGACGATGAAGACGAATTCGCCGTCGTTGATTTTGAGATTGATGTTCCGGAGCGCAACGGTACCGTTGGGATAGACCATTGACACATTCTGAAAGGTTATCATAAATTACCCTCTGATAAAGGCTTAATAAATATTGGGCTTGGACGAGATGTATTTTTTGACCATAAGAGCTACTTTGAACGTGATCGCGTGCTCAAATTCACGCAGATCAAGTCCCGTGACCTTCTTGATCTTGTCAAGACGGTAAACGAGGGTGTTGCGGTGAACGAACAGCTTGCGGCTCGTTTCCGACACGTTGAGGTTATTCTCGAAGAACGCCTGGATAGTCATAAGGGTTTCGTGATCGAGCGATTCGAGCGAGCCTTTCTTGAAGACCTCCTGCAGGAACATTTCGCAGAGAGTGGAGGGAAGCTGATAGATAAGTCTGCCGATACCGAGGTTTTCGTAGCTTATCACGCTCTTTTCGTTATCGAATACCTTTCCGACCTCAAGCGCTATCTGCGCGTCCTTGTAGGAGCGTGCGAGTTCTTTTATGTTCGTGACGACCGAGCCGACGCCGACTGTCACTCTGTAATAAAATTCTCCGGACGCGGTATCGACTATTGATTTTGCATAAGTCTCCACCGATTTGTTCTCGGACGCCGTTTTAAGCTCCTTCACAAGCACGATATCCGTTTCGCTGACGGAGATCACATAGTCCCTCGTCTTGTCGGGGAAAAGGTTCTGCACGACGTCAAAGGGGATGACGTCGCCCTTGTTGTGGAAGCGGATAAGGTAGACTATGCGGTTGATATCGCTGTCGAAACGCAGTTCCTTTGCCTTGATGTAGATATCGCCGGGGAGTATGTTGTCGAGTATGATGTTTTTGATGAAATTGGATTTGTCGTATTTTTCGTCGTAGAGAGTTTTGAGGTTCGTCGCCGCGACGGATATCATTGAAGCGAGGGTGCGGCTGAGGTCATCGTCGCCTTCGGCAAATACGATGAATTCGGCTCTTGTATGCGTGCCGACGGATTTGTAGGTATAGCCGTTAATTACAACTGTTTCAAAGGTATAAGCTATCTCGTCAACGACGTCGCTTCTTACTTCTCCAATGTGGGAAAGCTGGCTGCACGCAATAACGGTGCCTTTTTCGTCAACAACGCCGATAAGACGGTCGGTTGAATCTTTCATCTGATAAATAAGCCCTTGAAATAACTTGTTAGACATAGTGCCTTCTCCCTTTCATCTCTTTTCATTCTGTTCAAAAAACGCCTGTATATATATCAATCTAATCTATAATACAATAATTTTTGATTTTTTGCAAGGTGTTTTGAAGAATTTAACCGAAAATTTATAAATTTTTTTGTGATTTTACCCAAAACGGGTGTGCGATTCGTCTGCGCTCTCTCTGCGGTGTCGGATTTTGCGTTTTTCGGGCGTCCGAAAACAGATACGACGGGCATTAAAACACTTGACAACGGGGAAGCGTTATGATAATATAGCAGCATAGAAAAACAAAGAACGGGGGAATAATATAATGAACGAAAACGAAGACAGAATCACACTTACCGACGAAGACGGCAACGAGACCGAATTTTACGTCATAGGCGATATGGAGATCGACGGAAAGGTGTACGTCGCGTTTGAACCGTGCGAAAACGAAAACGACGAATACGTTATCCTGCGTGTCGAGATCGACGAAAACGGCGAAGAAAACCTTGTGACCATCGACGACGATGAAGAATTTGACAGAGTCGCGGACGCTTTCGAGGACGAATTTATGAACGAGATCGACCTTGACGAAGCATACGACGGCGAAGAAGAAAATAACTGAACCGATCACGCACGAAAAGCACATCGTATTCCGCGAAAGCGGAATGAATAATGCACGTTGTGTCTGAAAGGCATAATGTACATCCTGCCCGGTTCGAGGCTTTCGGGTAAAAACCCACATTTACGAAAAAGGAGCGCGTATTCCGTTCGCGGGAATGCAGGCCTCCCGTCCGCAGCTGTTCAAGCCGCAAGGCGCACCTGCGTCACGGATGTTGGAAGCACAAAGCGGCGGAGAGCGCACCGTCCTGCTTGGGCAGGGTTTCGTTCCCCGATTGTTACGGCCCATGGTGGGTTTACGCGGAGCGTCCCAATGGACGTTCCGCGATCTTTTCTGTATCGCCGTGCGGCATTATAAAAAACGAAACGCAGGGCGAACCTGCGTTTCAAATTGCAGACAAAGTCTGCAATTTGAGCAGACTGAGACAAACGAAGTTGATTTCGGCGAAAAACGAGCGTCGCCGTAGATGGCTACGGCAGTCGAGTTTTTCGTCGAAGCCATTGAAAATTCTAATAAAATCAAGAATTCCTATTACAAAAGTGTACTCTCATCCTTCGGATAAAAGTACACTTTTACTCTTTTGCTCTATTCTATTTGCGTTTCAATGGCGCAAGCAACGAGTTTGTCTTCGGTCTGAAACGCAGGGCGAACCTGCGTTTCGTATTATGGCAAAACGATTATTTTTCTTCTTCGAATTCGACTTTGTTTTCAGCGGCGTTCTTTCTGGTGCTTTCGATACCGTTGAGGCAGCTTGCTTTTGCAACGTAGCCTTCGGAAACGGCGATTATTTCACCATTGGTAGCTTTGAGTCTGAAACGGAATTCGCCTTTTTTGTCGGTGTACATTTCGAACTTCGGGCATTTTGCCGCAACGACTTCTTCTGCGGTGAGGTCTTCAAAATTAGCGATGGGGGCATTCTTTGCTACGCTCTTTACACCGTTGAGGCAGGCTGCTTTGGTGGTGTAAACTTCGGAAGTGGCGATAATTTCGCCGTTGCCGGCTTTGAGGTTGAACTTGAATCCGGTTGCTGTCTTTTTAACTACGAATTTTCCCATTGTTTTTCTCCCTTTTTTTACAAATTTTGTTATTTTGTCGTAACGTACGTCAATATACGGCACAACATACCTTACTGATACAATATATAGCATAATTTTATCTGTATGTCAAGGAATATGAGAACATTTTTTGCTTTATGCATAAAAATTTTTATCCGTCGCTTATATGAATGGAAAAAAACCTTGACAAACGGGCGCGATTAGATTATAATACCAATACTTGACGAAGGGATATAGCCAAGTGGTCAAGGCACAGGACTTTGACTCCTGCATCGTTGGTTCAAGTCCAACTATCCCTGCCAGAAAAAAGCACCCGGTGGGTGCTTTTTTCAATGAAGCGCACCTGCGGTGCATGAAAAATGAAGCAGGGCTTCGCCCTATGAAGCGTGCTTTACGGCACATGAAGGAAAACGGGTGCGCTTCGCTTCATGCGAACGAAGTGAGCGCTTCATAGAAACCGCAAGGTTTCTGCTTCATGTTTGCGAAGCAAACGCTTCATTGATTTCCCGTCGGTTTTATGCTATAATTACTTCGACAAATCCCCATTTGGTCGAGATGTACATTTCCCGATTTTTTACCTTGAAAACGCATCTTTTGGTCGCACTTATACAGAAAAAAGCACCCGGTGGGTGCTTTTTTCAATGAAGCGCACCTGCGGTGCATGAAAAATGAAGCAGGGCTTCGCCCTATGAAGCGTGCCTTACGGCACACGGAAAAGAAACGGTGCGCTTCGCTTCATGCGAACGAAGTGAGCGCTTCATAGAAACCGCAAGGTTTCTGCTTCATGTTTGCGAAGCAAACGCTTCATTCCTTTTAATATTAGTCGGAAGCCGAGGACTTTTTCGTCAGTTCTCCGCTCTTGACAACTTAAGCAAAATGTGTTATAAAACTTATGTTGTTGTTTGTAAGCAGAAAATACATATAAAGGGGTGATCATATATGAAAATGAATCGTGTATGGAGGGCCCACGAGATTTGACCCTCCAAT
>JAZUKE010000057.1:0-8544 GCA_045643125.1 Eubacteriales bacterium | reverse complement strand
GTGAAATATTGCTTCGCAATGTGAAATGAAATAAATCCCTCAACGCTCCGCAGAGCATTTCACACGCCGAAGGCGTATTTCACATCCGAAGGATATTTCACAAATCCCGTAAGGGATTTATTTCGTTGCGGAGTGTCCTTTGGAACACTCCGCAAAATACCGGCGTCGTTCATATCACGGCAGGATATCAGAAGCCGGACACGGATCCTGAACTCGGTCTGAAACGGTTTTCGGATATTGTGGAAAACGCCGAAAAGTACGGAATAAACGTGGCTTTCGAGAACTCGGTCTTTTCGGAGCACGTCCATTATCTGTTCACTCATATTGACAGCCGATATATGGGGCTGTGCTTTGACAGCGGTCACGAGCACGCCTTTACCCCGAACGAAGACTACGTTGCGTCTTACGGCAGCCGTCTTATGGCGATGCATCTGCACGACAACGACGGAAAAAGCGATCAGCACCGCATACCGTTCTTCGGAAATATCGACTGGGAGAAAAAAGTGCGTGAACTGAATAACTGCCCGTATTTTTCGGATCATCTCACGCTTGAATGTACCATTGACGAATATCCGAGCCTTTCGGAAGGATTTGAAAAAGCGCTTTCCTCCGCACGACACTTGTGCGAACTTGCAGATTCGGTGACAGAATAATTGCAAATTGAAAATTTCAAATTGCAAATTATGGAAATTATTTTCACGACACGTCGTGAAAATAATCATCTCTTCACTTTTCTCTCTTCGTTCACTTAATTATCAATTTTTCCCGAGACTGCAAAAAAGGATTTCCGCATCCGCGGAAATCCTTTTCCTTAATTCTCAATTTGCAATTTATAATTTGTGATTAAAAATCTCTTACGAGATTTTTTCGTTTTCTTCCTTTTCAAGCACCGTATAGGCGATCTTGCCCACAAGGGTTTTGGGAAGCTCGGTACGGAATTCGATATCGTAAGGCATAGCGTACTTGGCGATATGCTTCGAGCAGTAGGAGAGGATATCCTTTTTCAGTTCCTCCGATGGCGTATAGCCCTCTTTGAGGACTGCGAAGACCTTTATCTTCTGCATCTTGTAGTCGTCCTTTACGCCGATGGCGCAGGACATCTGCACGCTGCTGTGCGAATCGACTATGTTTTCTATCTGCGACGGATAGACATTGTAGCCGCTCGTGATAATCATTCTCTTTATTCTCTGCTTGAAATAGATAAATCCTTCCTCGTCCATATAGCCGAGGTCGCCGGTGTGCAGCCACACTCTGCCGTCCGGGTGGGTGCGGAGCGTGGAAGCGTTCTCCTCCGGCTTATTGAGGTATCCGAGCATAACGGTGGGTCCGGAAAGGCAAATTTCGCCATCCGTTCCGTAATCGACTTCTTCCGTCGTGCCGGGAACGCAGATAGTATAGTATGTATCGGGGTACGGGAAGCCTATGGAGCCTTCGCGGTAAATATGGTACGGAGTCAGGCAGGACGCCGTGACACATTCCGTCGTGCCGTAGCCTTCGCGGATGTGTACGGGCGAGCCGTGATCGTCGAGGAATTTATCGAATTTCTTTTTAAGCTCTATCGAAAGCGAGTCGCCGCCGGAGAACACTCCGCGCAGAAAATCGAGCTTTACGCCGTTGAGCGTATCGTCGCGCGTGAGCGCTTCAAACAAAGTCGGCACGCCCGCCATAAAGTTGGGCTTTTTGGTCTTGATGAGCTTTGCGTAGTCCTTTACGTTGAAACGCGGAACGAGTATCGACTTGCCGCCGCTCATAAGCATCGTATGTATGCAGACGCCAAGCCCGAAGCCGTGGAAAACGGGCATCGCCGCGAGCATCGAAAGCCCCGGCACCTTATAGCTCGACATCGCCTCGGTCTGAAGCCCGAGCGCGTTGAAATTGTAGTTGGAAAGCTGTATCGCTTTCGTCGTTCCCGTGGTGCCGCCCGAAAACAGAATTACCGCCGCGTCGTTCTTATCCATCGTACAGGCGTAGCCGTCTTTTACGGAAGATGCGCCTTTGACGAACGTCTTCCACTTCATAACATTTTCGCTTTCCGGGACAGCGGGATTCTTTCTTCCGGCAGTGAGCGCAAAGCCCAGCTTTTTGAGCGGAGCAAGCTCGTCGCCTGCGGAAGTGATAACAAGTTTTTCAAGGCTGACCTGCGTCAGGACTTCGGTAAACTTGGGGTAGAACTGATCGAGAGTGACGGCGTATTTGCTTTCGACCTCTTTAAGGTAAAAGATTATTTCGCCTACCGCGGAAAGCGGATGGATCATACTTGCCACGGCGCCGATGCGGTTGAGCGCATACAGCATATATATGACCTGCGGCACGTTGGGCAGGCAGAGCGTTACTCTGTCCCCTTTTCTTACGCCGAGAGCGTAAAACGCTTTTGCGGTCTCTTCGATCTTTTCTTTGAGAAGCGAATACTTTATATTTCTTCCCATATACGAAAGAGCGATATTTGACGGATATTTTTCCGCCATTTCATATACTCTGTCGCACATAGTGCAGTCGGGATAGTCAAGTTCAAACGGTATTTTTCCGTAGTTTTTGAGCCACGGGGCACGAAGCGCCATTGGGCATACCTCTTTTCAATGGTGAATTGTAAGGTCTATTTCGGGGATGAAGGATGCCGGCTTGTCGAGGTCTTCGGGATGCTCGAAGAAATAGCGGAGTACCTTCAGACTGCGTGCAAAATACACGCCGTCGGCGATCCTTTCGTCGATGGTAAGACCGACCTCAAGCGAATCGCGCATCTCGTATGTGCCGTCATCGTTGAAGAACGGGCGCTTTTTCTTGGTGTTGATGACGCAGAAAAGCGAGTTTGTTCCCCAATTTGCAAGATGATGATAGTCAGCATTCATACCGATGGAGCCGAGGTTGGTAACGAAAGCGGTGGTGTAGTACGGATCGGCATCGCAGGCGGACTTGGGCATTTTGCCGTGACGGTCGAGCCAATGCATAACCTTTGCGACGATCTTGAGGATGGGGCCGGGTATTTTTGCGAGAACGCCGATCTTATCCATAGCGTCGGAGCCGGAATCATCGGAGGCTCTTGCCTTGGTGGCGACCTGCTTGACCTTGGCGTTGAACTGATCGACCGGCGACACGTCGCTTTCGGTATCGTAAGTCATCCTCACGAGGACTTCCTTGGAGGAATCGACAAATTTCTTTTTAAGAGTGAACGAAAGTGTTATATCGTACCTTTCGTACAGCTTGTAGTTGGCATAAAAACGGTTGAGACACGGACGCATCTGTATCGTTTTTGCGAGAGCGGCGCAGGTGAAATGGAAAAGGGTGTATTTGAATTCGGGATTGCCTTCATTCTTTTTCGCAAGAAATTCGTTGACCTTGGTGATATCGAGAGTTTCATTCAGTACAGCCTCGTTATCGGCACGGTTGACGATCATATAGGACATAAAAACGTGCATCGGATCTGCGTCGCGGACAAGGAAAGCATCTTTTCTGTCGCCGAAACGACGGCGGCGTTTTTCATTCTCGGAAGCCATTATACAACACATCCAATTCTTAAGAAATTCTTAACACCCGATTATGATATCATAATATTTCTGAATTGTCAATGATTTTTCTATATATAATTCTCCAGAAAAACGTATTTATCGGGCGTATGGAATTTGTGGCGCATCGTGGGATTCAGCGCGAACAGATGGCGGTCGGTCTCCTCGCCGTCGGTATCGAGACGGTAGGCGTTGAAATAGATATCGCCGTCGCCGGTGAAGACGCTCTCTTTCTTAAAACTTATCTCCGCTTCGTACCCCGTTTCGGTGCGGCTGACCGACGTTTTAATAAAACTGTTTTCGACAAAATGGATGACGAGTATCGGCTCGTTTTTCTCGTCTTCGCCGAGATATTCCATTTTTGCAAGCATAGAATCGCCCGACGGAGCAAGCTCGATCTCGTAATAGACGTGTCTTTCGGGATCGGTACCGATAAGCAGCTCTACCGCGTCGCCCTCGGAATGAAGCTGATTATACCCCTTATACGGGCAGTAACAATGTGAATGTTCGGAAACAAAATGAAACGTCAGAACGTCGTCCTTTTCGCTTATTTCAACGGTCGTGGGATATACTGCCTTGCTTCCGTCGCGGCAGTTTTTAAGTTCGTATATCATATTTCCCTCCAAATATAAGTACAGTCTAGAAATTAGGTGTGTATTTCATCGGAACGTAGGTCTTTACCGGACGGTAGACCTTGAAATCGCGGAAACGTATCTGACTGCAGTAAGTGCCGAGTCCTACGCGGTTGCAGTCCGGCGAATCTATCGGATCGGGATCGGCAAGCGTCAGTATCATCTGCCCGTCTATCGCAAGGAAGCAGTTGTTCCCCACGATACCGCCCTGGATATGGTACTCGCGGTCGGATTCGATCTTGAAATGCTCGCAGAGAGCCTGCAATCTGAGTTCGGGGTAACGCTCTATCCCCGCACGGTCAAGATACCAGCCGTTGAAGCCGGTGATATAGCCGATGTCGGCGTCGTTTTTCTCATAGTCCCAGCCGCGTGCGCGGTAGGAAAAATTAAGGTCGTTCGTGCATGGTCCGATGATGGTGCCGTAAAAATCGAGCATAACGTCGCCCGGGATCTGTTCTTTTGAATAGATGAGTCCGCCTCCGTCCACGCGGTAGGTTCCGACGCAGCATCCGTTGCCGGAAACCCAGTCTCCGCCCGTTATCTCCCACTTTTCGGTAAGATCGGGTGACGAAAAATCGTCTTCAAAGAGCAGTTCGCCCGGTTCGATCCTCTGATAGCCATGGTCAAATCCAAGATAAAGCATAATCGTTTTCCTCTTCTTTAATATATTTATGTTTTGATTTTACCGTAATAAAACGAAAAAGTCAAGATATTGTGCAAAGTCTTAATATGTTGATATTGACAGTTTCACCGTTTTGATGATAATATTATATATAAGAAAAATTCACACTTCCGGAGGTCGGATATGATAAGGATAAACGAAAAATATCAAAAAATCATTCGTCCCGAAAGGATAATACAAATAGGCGAAGGCGTATTTCTGCGCGGATTTTTCGACTGGATGCTGCAAAAGCTGAACGACAGCGGCACGTTCAGCGGGAACGCCGTAATCGTTCAGCCGAGAGAAGGCAACAAATGCGCTCCCTTTACGGAGCAGGACTGCCTTTATACCCATATCATCCGCGGTGCCGAGGGCACGGAAAGCACGATTATAAATTCGGTTTCGCGCATTATGAATCCGTACGACGATTTCGGCGCTTTTCTTGCTCTTGCCGACGAACCGGGTATGCGTTTTATCGTATCGAACACGACCGAAGCGGGGATAGTTTACGACAGAAGCGACAAAATGACAGACTGCCCGAACGTGACGTATCCCGCAAAGCTCACTTCCCTGCTTTACCGCAGATATACGAACGGTATGGACGGCTTCATCGTCCTGCCCTGCGAGCTTATCGAAAACAACGGCGACACGCTGAAAGAGATCGTACTGCGTTACGCGGACGATTGGAAGTTTGAAAACGGCTTTGCCGAATGGATAAACAAAAGCTGCGTATTCTGCAATACTCTCGTTGACCGCATAGTGACGGGAGGTTCGAAAGACGAAAAGCCCGACCTCGGCTACGAGGACAAGCTGCTCGACACCTCGGAATACTTCCACCTTTGGGTGATCGAAGCGGGAGACGACGTGCGGAATGAACTGCCGTTTGACAAAGCGGGGCTTAACGTGAAATTCGTTGACGATCTTTCGCCGTATCACACCCGCAAGGTACGCATCCTCAACGGCGCGCACACCTCAATGGTCTGTCTCGGTCTGAACAGCGGTCTGAAAACGGTTGGTGACTGTATGAACGACGAAAAAGTGAAAGAATTTGTGCGTAGGTGCATTTTTAACGAGATGATCCCGACTCTCGATCTTCCCGAAAGCGAGCTTGTTTCGTATGCGAACGACGTGCTGACACGTTTCAAAAATCCGTACATAAAGCACGCACTTGCGTCGATATCGCTCAACTCCGTAAGCAAATTCAAGGTCCGCGTTCTGCCGTCGATCATCGAATACAGAAAGCGCTTCGGCAGAAATCCCGCGTGTCTTTCGGCAAGTCTCGGCGAACTGATACGTTTTTACAAATACGGTGATCCCAATGACGACGACGGAATAATAAACGAAATGCGCTCTTTGTCCGCCGAGGACATCCTGAAGAAAACGGAATGGTGGGGCGTTGACCTGTCGTTCCTCAAAGAGGAGGTCATTCCCTATGCGTCTGAACGATAAAGACAATGTGGAAGTCGATCTTTCCACCGGTCACAAGATAGCGCTCTGCGATATCGCCAAAGGCGAAAAAATAATAAAATACGGTTTTCCGATAGGCGAAGCGACCGGGGACATCGCCCGCGGTGCTTCCGTCCACACTCACAACTTAAAAACCTTGCTCGGCGACTGCCTTGAATACGTTTATGCGCCGAAAAACATAATTCTGCCGGGTAAATCGGACGGCGAGACCTTTATGGGCTACCGCAGAAAAGACGGCTCGGTGGGTATACGCAACGATATATGGATAGTGAATACCGTCGGCTGCGTGAACAAGGTCGCCGAAAGACTTGCAAAAGAAACGGGTGCGTTCTGCTTTACGCATCCTTACGGATGCTCGCAGCTCGGCGACGATATGCGCTATACGCAGCAGATACTCAAGGGTATGGTGAATCATCCGAACGCGGGCGGCGTGCTTGTGCTCGGGCTCGGATGCGAAAACAACAATATTGACGTCTTCAAAAAAGTCCTCGGATTCTACGACGCCGAAAGAGTCAGATTTCTCAATACGCAGGACACGGAAGACGAAATAACCGACGGAATAAGGATAATAAACGAGCTGAAAGCGTACGCCGACACCTTCAAGCGGACTCCGTGCAGCGTTTCGGAGCTGAAGCTCGGTCTCAAATGCGGCGGAAGCGACGGTTACAGCGGTATCACGGCAAATCCGCTCGTTGGCAGGGTTTCGGATATGCTCATCGAAAAGGGCGGCAGCGCGATACTGACGGAAGTGCCCGAAATGTTCGGAGCCGAGCAGCTGCTTATGGACAGATGCGTAAACAAGACCGTCTTCGACAAGACCGTGGATATGATAAACTCGTTCAAAAACTATTACAAAAGCCACGGTCTGCCCGTGTACGAAAATCCGTCACCGGGGAACAAAGCGGGCGGCATAACGACGCTTGAGGAAAAATCGCTCGGCTGTGTCCAGAAAGGCGGTTTTTCGGCAGTTATGGACGTGCTGAAGGTCGGGGACACGGTCGGAAAAGGCGGATTGTATCTGCTCGACGGTCCCGGCAACGATATCGTTGCGATAACGAACCTTATGGCGTCCGGCGCACAGCTGATACTGTTCACGACCGGCAGAGGCACACCGCTCGGCGGTGCCGTGCCCACGCTCAAGATCGCGTCAAACAGCAAAACGGCAAACGCAAAGCGGAATTGGATGGATTTCAACGCCGGCAGGCTGCTTGAAAACGAAAGTATTGCGTCCCTTGCCGACGAACTGTACAAAACCGTCATAGAAACCGCAAACGGAAGACAGACAAAAAATGAAGAAAACGGTTACAGAGAAATCGCAATATTCAAGAACGGAGTGACACTGTAAAATGAAAAAATTTATGGATAAGGATTTTCTTTTGTCAAACGAATACGCAAAAACGCTTTATCACGATTACGCTTCCGATATGCCGATAATCGACTATCACTGCCACGTCAGCCCCAAAGAAATTTACGAAGACAGACATTTTGAGAACATAACGCAGCTCTGGCTCGGCGGCGACCATTACAAATGGCGTCTTATGCGGTCAAACGGCATTGACGAAAAATACATCACGGGCGACGCGGACGACAAGACAAAATTCCGTAAGTTTGCCGAAACTCTCCCGAAAGCGATAGGAAACCCGATGTACCATTGGTGTCATCTGGAGCTTAAAAAGTATTTCGGCTTCGACGGTGTGCTGAACGGCGGCACCGCCGACGAGGTGTGGGATCTGACGCAGAAAGCACTCGGCAGAAGCGATATGGGCGTGCGCGGAATAATCGCAAAAAGCGGCGTGGCGTTCATCGGCACGACGGACGATCCCGCGGACAGTCTTGAATGGCACAAAAAGCTGAAAACGGACGATTCGATAAAAACCGTCGTCGCTCCGTCTTTCAGACCCGACAAGGCGCTCAACATCCACAAAAGCGAATGGAGAAGCTATATCGGAAAGCTCGAAGAAGCGTCGGGAAAAAGCATAAAAACGCTTGACGACATAAAAAGCGTTCTTCGTGACCGAATGGAGCTTTTTGCATCGGTCGGCTGCCGCGCAAGCGACCACGGTCTTGACAGAGCCGAATACACCGTAAAGACGGAAAGCGAGATCGAAAAAATATTTGAAAGATCCCTCCTCGGGAACGCCGTCACGGAAGAAGAAGCGGCGGCATACAGAACGTATATGCTCATCTTCTGCGCGAAAGAATACCACCGTCTCGGCTGGGTGATGCAGCTTCATTACAACGCGCTCCGCAGCCCGAACACGAAAATGTATTCCCTTTTGGGGCC
>JAZUKE010000056.1:0-20773 GCA_045643125.1 Eubacteriales bacterium | reverse complement strand
AACGACGGCGATAAGAACGGACATAAGGATCATTTTGCATTTGAGTTTGTCAAACATTTTGCTTTTCCTCCACTTCTTTTTTCCTTTTTATTCTTCCCGTGCCGCGTTGATTTATGCAAAAAACGAAAAAAACAAAAAAATATTCCGAAAAGTCGGGACTTTTCAAAAAAAACTCTTGACAAGAACGGAAAACGACGATATAATGTCATTTGCTGCATTATCGGAGGGTGTACTATGCTTGATTTGAAACAGATCTTTTCCGGCGAGGTAAAAGAGATCCCCTTTGATGCCGAATACGACCTTGCTCCCGTTTCGTCCGATATAGTGTCGGGGGTGTGCAAAGTCAACGGCAGATGCCGCGGTTTTGCCGACTATGCCGAATTTTCGGCGTCCTTCACGTTTTCATACCGCGCACTGTGCGCCAGATGCGGTGAAGAATACGACGGCAGTTTCTCATTCGACGTAACGTCTCCGATAGCTCTGTCGCTCGAATCCGAAGACGACGAAGACAAGTTCATCGTTCTCGAAGACGGCAAGCTCGATCTCGACGACGTCTGTATGAGCAACATAATTTTAAGTATGCCAACACGGTTTTTGTGCCGTGATGACTGCAAAGGCTTGTGTCCGGGATGCGGCGCTAACCTCAATAACTCCGTATGCTCCTGCGGGGGAAACAAGGTCGATCCGCGTCTTGAAAAGCTGAAGCAATATCTGAATAAACAAAAAAATATATAATATAAAACTAAGGAGGTGCCAAAAATGGCAGTACCTAAAAGTAAGGTTTCCAAGGCAAGAAGAGACAAGAGACGTTCCAACGTCTGGAAGCTCGAACAGCCCGGCATGACAAAATGCCCTAAGTGCGGTGAATACAATCTCTCTCACAGAGTTTGCAGCAAATGCGGCACATACGGCGGCAAAGAAGTTTTAGAGGTCAAAGCTGAAGACTGATTTTGACGCATTCCTCCGCGTTATTCGGGCGTATTATGCCGATAAGGCGGAAAATATCGTAAAAACTTCAAAGTAAAACGGGCGGATTGCATACAAAAGCATCCGCCTTTTTTCGCAATTTTCGGAGGTGGCGTAATGGTAAAGATAAGCGGCGTTGAAAAAGGCTCGCCCTGCTTTTCAAAAGGCGTGAAAACGGGCGACACGCTCGTTTCGATAAACGGAAAAGAAATAAACGACGTGCTGGATTACCGCTTTTACGCCGCCGAAAAGAAAGCGACTCTGCTCCTTGAACGCGACGGAAAACCGTATTCGCTCGACATTAAAAAAGGCGTTTACGACGACCTCGGGCTTTGCTTTGAAACGTACCTTATGGACAAAAAGCGCTCCTGCCGCAACAAATGTATCTTCTGCTTCATCGACCAGAACCCCTGCGGTATGCGCGAAAGCATCTATTTCAAGGACGACGACGAAAGGCTGTCGTTTCTGCAGGGGAGCTACGTCACGCTCACAAACCTTTCGGATAAAGATATCGAACGCATAATCGAAATGAAGATATCGCCGATCAACGTGTCGGTACATTCGATGGATCCCGAACTGCGCGTCCTCCTTACGGGCAACCGCTTTGCAGGCGAAAGCCTTGCAAAGCTTTACCGTCTTGCCGAAGGCGGCGTCGGGCTGAATCTGCAATTCGTGCTTTGCCGCGGGATAAACGACGGAAAATCGCTTGAATTTTCACTTGAAAAGATAAAAGGGCTTGCTTCCGTGCGTTCCGCGTCGGTCGTACCCGCAGGGCTGACAAAGCACAGAAAAGGGCTTTACCCGCTCGTCCCCTACGACAAAGAGAGTGCCGGTGAAGTTATTGATATAGTGGAAGCCTTCCACGACAGGCTCAAAAAGGAAACGGGAGAAGGCAAGGTCTTCTGCTCGGACGAATTTTACCTTATCGCGGAGAGAGAGCTTCATACTTCCGACTATTACGAAGGCTTCGAGCAGTACGATAACGGCGTCGGTATGCTGACCGACACGGGCGAATCGTTTATGGCGTGCCTTGAAGACACCGGGGAAAGCGAAAGCGGAGAACTCAACCTTGCCACGGGATACGCGGCGTATCCGCTTATGGCACGCCTTGCAAAAGAATTTGAAAAGAAATTTCCCCAAAGAAAAATCAACGTATTCAGAATACGGAACGACTTTTTCGGTGAAACGGTCACTGTCAGCGGACTTATCACGGGGAGCGACTATATAGATCAGCTTAAAGGAAAAGTCAGCGGAGTGCTGCTCATCAGCCGTTCGTCGCTCAACCACGACGGCGAATTGTTCCTTGACGGAGTGACCGTCACGGAGCTTGAGAACGCACTCGGCGTAAGACTTGTCACCAACGGGCCGGACGGATATGAGCTTTGCGAAACGTTCGCGTCCGAGAAAGCGAGGTAAAACCAATGAAAAACGGAATAATAGCCGTTGTCGGCAGACCGAATGTCGGCAAATCGACTTTTTTCAATAAAATATGCGGCAGAAAGGTGTCCATCGTTGACGACACTCCGGGCGTCACCCGCGACAGAGTATCTGCCGAAACGGAATGGAACGGCAGACCGCTGCTCGTCATCGACACGGGCGGCATCGAGCCGAAAACCGACAATATGCTGCTCAAACGTATGAAGGAGCAGGCGGAGGTCGCCATAGATATCGCCGACGTCATCGTTTTTATGACGGAGCTGCACACGGGCGTCACCGCAAACGACAGAGATATCGCGTCCGTACTCAAAAAATCGCGCAAGCCGGTCATCGTCGCAGTCAACAAGGTCGATACGGTCGGCGAACTGCCGTCGGGATTTTATGAATTTTACGAACTCGGCTTCGAGGACGTCGTAGCCGTTTCGTCACTCCACGGCACCGGAACGGGCGATATACTTGACCTCGCCGTGAACTATCTTCCCGAAGACGACGGAACGGGCGACGACGGAGACGCGATCAGAGTCGCCGTCATCGGCAGACCGAACGCGGGCAAATCGTCGATAGTCAACCGCATACTCGGCGAAGAACGTATGATAGTTTCCGACGTTCCCGGCACGACGCGCGACGCGGTAGACAGCGAAGTGAAGAACGAATACGGCCATTATCTTTTCGTTGACACCGCGGGCATACGCCGCAACGCCAAGATAGACGACAGAATAGAGCGTTATTCCGTGCTGCGCGCAAAGGCGGCGGTCGAACGCGCCGACGTCTGCGTGCTTATGGTGGACGCCACCGAAGGCGTCACCGCGCAGGACGAAAGGATAGCCGGCATATCGCACGAAGCGGGCAAGCCGACGATCATCGTCATCAATAAGTGGGACCTTGTCGAAAAAGACAATTCCACCGTAAACAAATTTACCAAAGATATCCGCGTCGCACTTTCGTATATGACCTACGCGCCGATACTTTTCGTCTCCGCGAAGACGGGGCAGAGAGTCGATAAGCTCTTTGAAATAATCAACGAGGTCTACGAATCGAGCAGAAAACGCATCACGACGGGACTTCTCAACGACGTGCTGAACGAAGCCACCGAGCGCACTCAGCCGCCTACGGACAAGGGCAGACGGCTCAAGATCTACTATATGACGCAGACGGGCATACAGCCGCCCAATTTCGTCATTTTCTGCAACAATGCCGAGCTGTTCCATTTCTCCTATCAGCGTTATATCGAAAACTGCATAAGAAAAGCCTTCGGCTTTGAAGGCACTCCGATAAAAATAATCATCAAGCAAAAAGGGGATGACGAGGTATGAAAAAATCAAAACTCCTCATTGTCATCTATTCCGCGGTCGCGGTGATCTCGCTCGTCCTTTCGATAGTCATAAAGATCGACGGTCAGCGCATCTATATGCCGGGACTGCTCACGCTGCTCTCGCTCCACGTCTGGGACCTCGGGAAATTCAACGCCCTGCTTTACGTTGCAAGCGCTTTGTTTTGTGCCGTCGGCGGATATCTGCTCGGCAGTACGAATTTTGCGATCCTCATAAGCTACGAGGAGCATAACGACGACATCCGCCGTCACGGAAGCAAAAACGCCGGTATGACGAATATGATCCGCGTTTACGGCAAGCGCGACGGCATAATGACGGCTGTCGGCGACGCGGTGAAGACCGCGGCTGCCGTTCTTGTGTCGCGCCTTCTTCTCGGCGAATTCGGCGCGTACCTTGCGGGGCTTTTCTGCGTGCTCGGACATATCGCGCCCATTTGGTACAAATTCAAGGGCGGCAAAGGCGTCATCACCTCCGCCATTGCGATACTCATACTCAACCCGCTCTATTTTCTTGTCGTTTTCGCGGTGTTCGCTCTCGTGTTCTTCACGTCGCACTACGTTTCTATGGGCTCGGTGCTTGCCGCGTTCACTTATCCCTGCGTAGTGTTCCTCGGCGCCAAGATCAGTTCAGAAAGCGGAACGGCGTCGCCGACGGCGCTTATCTTCGCGTTTTTCGTCGGCGTAATGGTCATAATTATGCACCGCGACAATATCCGCCGCGTCTATTACGGCGAAGAAAACAAAATGTACCTGCGTAAATCGAGCGAAGAAAAGCAGAACAAACCCAAAAAGCAGGATTGGGAAGTATGAGATGAAGTAAGAAGTAAAAAGTAAGAGGGAAGAAGTAAGGTGATTATTTTCACGGCACGCCGTGAAAATAATTTCCTTAATTTGTAATTTGTAATTTGAAATTTGAAATTTACGAAAGGATCAAGTCTATGCCGCTTGCGGATATTATGCGTCCGAAGACGCTTGACGAAATATGCGGACAGAGCCATCTGTTTTCAAAAAATTCTCCGCTTCGCCGTATGATAGAAGCGGGACATATACCGTCGCTCGTGTTCTACGGTCCCCCGGGAACGGGCAAGACGACTGCCGCCGACATAATTTCAAAGCTGCAGAATAAGCAGTTTTTCAAGCTCAACGCCACCACCGATTCACTTTCCGACGTGCGAAACGCGCTTACCGCGTCCGAATCGCTTGCGTCGTTCAACGGAACGGTCATCTATATCGACGAGATCCAGTATTTCAACAAAAAACAGCAGCAGTCGCTGCTCGAATATATGGAGGACGGCAGGATAACGCTTATCTGCTCGACCACCGAAAACCCCTATTTTGCGCTGTATCCGGCGTTTCTGTCGCGCTGCGCCTGCTTTGAGTTCAAAAGCCTGCGCCCGGGCGAGATATTGCCTTCTCTTGAACGCGGATTCGACTATCTCTGCACCACCTACGGCGGGAAGGGCGCGGAAGACGGACTTTTTGAAATGGTCGCATCAACTTGCGGCGGCGACGTGCGAAAAGCGCTTACTCTGCTTGAAAACACATACTTCGCCTGCGATACGACGCTTGACAAGCGTACCGCCGACAGCCTCGCGCAGAAGTCCACGGGCTACGATTCGGACGGCGACGGACATTTTGACCTGCTTTCCGCACTCCAGAAGTCGGTGCGCGGCTCCGATCCCGACGCTGCACTGTTCTATCTTGCCCGCATACTTGAGGGCGGCGGACTGCTTTCAGCCTGCAGACGAATGATGGTTATGGCGTCCGAGGACGTGGGACTTGCCGATTCGTCGGTCGCGGTCACGGTCAACGCCTGCGTCGATTCGGCGCTCAAAACGGGTATGCCCGAAGCGGCGGTGCCGCTCTCGCACGCGGTAGCTCTTATGGCGGTGTCGCCCAAATCGAACGCCGCGCATATCGCGTATGAAAAAGCCGCCGAAGACGCCCGTAACGGGCTTGGCGCAAAAGTGCCTCCCAACGTCTGCAACAAAACGAACGGCGCGGACTCCGCCACGCCGTACCTCTACCCGCACGACTACCCGAACCATTGGGTAAAGGCGCAGTACCTCCCCGACGACGTAAAGGACAAGACCTATTTCACCTACGGCGAAAGCAAATTCGAGCGCGCCGCAAAGGAATATTGGGAAAAAGTGAAGAAATAGCAAATATAATAAACAAAAAGGGTGACATTTTATGCTTAAAACATTTACCGGCAGTATATGCGCAGGAATACTGATCTCGATCGGAGGGAGCGTTTTTCTTGCGTGTGACAACAAGTACGTCGGCGCGGTGTTCTTCTCGGTCGCGCTGCTTTGCATCTGCTATATGGGTTACTATCTGTTCACGGGGAAGATCGCCTATTTTGCGATCGATCATTCGTTTGCAAACGCAAAAAATCTGCTTGTGGGGCTTGCCGGCAACCTCGTCACCACCTACGCGCTCGGAAAAGTGATCGGCTACGCCATACCCGGCTTTGCCGAAAAGGCAACGACCATCTGCAATTCCAAGCTCACGCAGGCGATACCGCAGACATTCATCCGCGGTCTGTTCTGCGGAATACTTATGTACCTTGCCGTGGATATTTTCAAAGAGAAAAAGACGCCGATAGGCATACTTTTCTGCATCCCCGTGTTCATTCTCAGCGGGTTTGAACACTCGATCGCCGATATGTTCTATTTCGGCGTTTCGGAGGTTTACGACTTCAAGGCGGTCGTTTTCATACTCTTCGTCGTGCTCGGCAACGCCGTCGGCGGAATGATCCTGCCGCTTATGAATAAGGGTAAGAAGTGATTTTTTGGGTTTGTAAAGTTTTCAGTTTTCAGTTTTCGGTTTTCAGAAAAAACGACCTATGCAATTTCCGCACAGGTCGTTTGTTTTTTTATATCCCGAATTCAGCAACCGCTTTTTCTTCGGAGATACGTTTTATTGTCTCTTCAGGGTAAGGGGAATCGGCTCCGCCGTTGGTGTAGACGAAATATTTTTCGATATCCGTCTGGAAATAAAGCGTCTTTTCGTAGCCGTCCGCGTCGCCGAAGTTACCGAAGGTCAGCTTCTTGACAACGACGGACTTTTCGGTGTCGTAAACTTTTCCGCAAATTGTTTTTTTCATATTTTACCTCCTATTTGTTAAGATTTTCAACGATTTTCTGCGTATCGGAAGCGATGACGTATTCTTCGTCGGTCATAATGACGTAAACCTTGACCTTGGAATCGTCAGCGGAGATAAGAGCCGGCTCGGGCAGTTTTTTGCCGAGGGCGTTTCTTTCGGGGTCGATCTTGATGCCGAGGTATTCCATATCCTTCAGCACGTCGGCGCGGACTTCGGAGTTGTTTTCGCCGATGCCTGCGGTGAACACGATGGCGTCAACGCCGCCGAGGACTGCGGTGTAGGAGCCTATGTATTTCTTGATGTCGTAAACGAGGATGTCATAAGCAAGGGCGGCGCGTTCGTTGCCGTTCTTTCTTGCTTCCATAACGCCTCTGAGGTCGCTGCTGACGCCGGAAACGCCGAGAAGACCGCATTTCTTGTTCATCCAGCTCTGCATATCGCTCGGAGCGATGTTCTCTTTTTCCATAATGAACGGAACGATCGCGGGATCGACTGCGCCGCAGCGCGAGCCCATAATGATGCCGTCAAGCGGGGTGAAGCCCATACTCGTATCGACGATCTTGCCGTCCTTGACTGCGGAAATGGAGGAGCCGTTGCCGAGGTGGCAGGTGATTATTCTGGTGCCTTCGGCTTTGCCGCCCATATATTCTATGCACTTGCCGGAAACGTATCTGTGGCTCGTGCCGTGGAAGCCGTAACGGCGGATGGCGTATTTTTCATAAAGCTCATAGGGAATGGGGTACATATAAGCCTTTTCGGGCATCGTCTGATGGAAAGCGGTGTCGATGACGAGTACCTGCGGGATGCCGGGCATAACGGACATACAGCCTTCGATGCCGAGAAGGTGGGGTTTGGTGTGAAGGGGAGCGAGGTCGATGCAGCGGCGGAGTTTTTCAAGCACTTCGTCGTCAACGAGGACGGACTGAACGAGCCACGGACCGCCCTGGACTATGCGGTGACCGACTGCGCTGATTTGTTCGAGCGAGTCGATGCAGCCGTATTCTTTGTTCACGAGCGCGTCAACGACCATTTTGGTGGCTTCGGCGTGCGTGGGGATGGATTGGAAAACTTCGTGCTTTTTGTCGCCGGCTTCGTGCTTCATATGACCGCCTTCGATACCGATGCACTCGCAAAGACCTTTTGCCTTTACTTCCTTCGTGTCCATATCAAAAAGCTGATATTTGAGCGATGAAGAGCCTGCGTTTACTACGAGAATGTACATTGTTGATTGTCTCCTTTGACTTTTTTGAGGGCACTTGTAAAACTTCGTTAAAACTTATCCAATAATAAACGATCGTTTTTTACAAATGCCCGACTTGACATTTTTTTACTTATCCATTATACTTTATATAAACGTAAAAATCAAGGGGGAATTTGGAATGAATAACGCTGTTTTTGTAATATCGGAGTTCAATCCGTTCCATTTCGGTCACAAATATCTCATCGACACGCTGCACAGGACGTTCGGCACGGTCGTGTGCGTTATGTCCGGCAACGCCGTACAGCGCGGGGAGGTCGCCATTGCCGAAAAATATCTGCGCGCCCGCATCGCCGTTGAAAACGGAGTTGACCTCGTCGTTGAGCTTCCGTTTCCGTTCTGCACCCTCTCGGCAAAGGACTTTGCGCTTTCGGGCGTGTCGCTCGCCGCGTCTCTCGGCGCGGCGTCCCTCGGATTCGGCTGCGAAGACGACGGCGAAATGCTGAAAAAAGCCGCGTCGTTCCTTACGCGGCAAAAAATAACCGAATATATTTCGCTCCACCCGAATCTTTCCTACCCCAAAGCCTCAAAGGCGATACTCGAAGAAAATATGCCCGAATATTCCGAACTGATGACGAAGCCGAACAACATCCTCGGCGTCGAATACCTGCGCGCCATAAGCGAGGTTTCGCCGTATATCACGCCGTTTTTCGTCCGTCGAGCCTCCGAATATGCGTCGTCGTCCACGCTCCGCAAAGCCATACTTTCGGGAAGCGGAGCGATACTGCCCGAAAAAACGTCGCTTCTGCTCGAAAATTCCGCGATCTGGGAGACGAAAAAGCTTGACACCACGCTTATCGCGTCAATGCGCCTTGCCGCCGGCAAAAATCCCGTTTACGGCATCGACGAAGGCTCGTTCCTGCGTATCCGCGACGCGGCTATGCGCTCAACGACGCTCGAGGAGCTTTACGCTAATGCTTCGTCGCCCAACCTCACGAACGCAAGGATACGCCGGACGACGCTGTTCACCCTGTTCGGGATAGGCAAGGAATATCAAAAAAAGCGCCCGTCCTATGCGCTCGTGCTTGCCGCGAACGAAAAGGGCAGGGCATATCTCGGCGAAAACAGACATTATTTCTCGATCCCCGTGCTGACGAAGCCCGCGGACTATCTCAAACTGTCGGAGAATGCAAAACTCGACTTTGCCGTTTCTTTCGCCGCCGACAGCGTGCTTTCCCTTGCTTCCGGCAGGGAATACAATCCGCTCAGAATGACGCCGTATATGAAATGAGGTATTATCGTGAACAAAAGCATAAAGAGAACAATATGCCTGCTTATCTGTATGTTGTACTTATCAGCCTTTCTGCCGATGACCGCGGATGCGGATACCGGTCCGAAGGCGTCGGTGTGCATAAAATTTGAAAATATGGGCGACGTGCTTTGCTACGGCACGCTGCTTTCGGAAAAGCCGTCAACGGGGCCTTCCTCTGTCTGGGACGGGAACGAGGAAAGCGCATATCATAACGGAAACGAGCGATATTCTTATCTGGACATAACCGAGGATATATGGCGAGCTTTTGTCGGATATGAAGACTCAGACGGATATTATTTCCTTCAGGAAACTATATGGAAGGTAAACGAAACCAAAGAGATCGATTCAAGGTACTATCCGCCGCAGAAATTCAAGATACTTTTGTATTACCCCGAAACAAAAACGTTTGCAGTCAGCGGGATTTGCGAAAGATACGCTTTTGACACCTGCTATACCGTTGATATGGCGGGTGCGGACGTCGGCGCAGCCGGCAGACTGAACGCCCGCAGAACTTATCAATGGCAGCAGGAGACGGTCTCTCTCGCTGCACGCATCGTCATCACGATAGCCATTGAAATGGGCATTGCGCTTTTGTTCGGCTTCCGCGGGAAGAAAGTGCTGCTGCTCCTTGCGGCAGTCAACACGGCAACGCAGATCGTTCTGAACGTCCTTCTGAACTTTATCAATTTCCGCTCAGGTTATGTCGCGTTCGTGCGCGGATATATCGGTCTTGAATTCGCGGTATTCGCTTTTGAAGCCGTGCTTTACGTTTTTCTGATGAGAAAATTCACCGAAAAAGCAAAGCCCGTTTGGTTTTATATTGTGTATGCTTTGGCGGCTAACGCCGTGTCTTTCGGCGCAGGACTTGCGATCGCAGAAATTTTACCCGGCATTTTTTGAAAGCTGATATTGCCGGACAAAATATAGCACAATAAAGCGAGAAACATGTATGATACTTTGATATAATCAGTCTCACAGAAAGGACGGAGCCGAAAAATGAATTGGATCGAGAGCATAAGTGAGGCAATCGGGTATATCGAAGCGAATCTTACGAGTGAATTGAAAATTGAAGATATAGCGGCGAAAGCGTATATTTCACCGTATTACTTTCAAAAATCATTTTCTTTGCTTTGCGGATTCACCGTAGGTGAGTATATCAGAAACCGCAGACTGGCCGGGGCGGGGCAAGATATTCTTTCCGGCGATGAAAAAGTAATAGATATTGCTTTGAAATATGGGTATGAATCCGTTGACAGCTTTACAAAAGCCTTTACCCGTTTTCACGGAGCGACTCCGACCGCTGTAAGAAAAGGCGGGCATCAAATTAAATTATATGCGCCGCTTAAACTCGAACTTTTTATGAAAGGCGGTTATATTATGGATTACAGGCTCGGTAAGGTGGAGCCGCATACCATTAAAGTAAAATTTGAAAGGGATAAAAAAAGGGTTGTTTGCCTTGATGACGGCAGATTGCCTGATCTGTTCTTTTACTCTTTGAGTGAATTACTTGCAGACAGAAATGAAGAAATAAGCGAAACAGCAATTTGCAAATCGGATGATTGCACAGATATAGAAAAATATGAAAATATCACGCTTCCTTTATTTATGTGGGCTTGTTTCAAATGTGAGGGCATATCGCGGACAGACGCACGCGAAAAGACATGGAAAAAAATCAAAGAAGAATGGCTCCCGCAAACAAATTATGAAGAACTATCCCCCAATTCTTTGATGGTTAATTATACAACAAATGATGATGAAAACGATATGGGCGAAATATTTATCGCAATAAAAGAAAAGGGAAAGTAATTTCCGAAAAATCCCGATTTGGACGAACAAAAAGACACCGACTGAAAGAATCAAATTCTCTTTCGGTCGGTGTCTTTTGATGATGGTTGAATTCAATTTCAGAATTCGCAGAGTACGCATCTGCTGTCACGCGGGGCGACCGCAAGATAAACGTCGCCGCACACGCTGCCGCCGCAGACGGTTATCCCGTTTGCTTCAAGCATATTCACCGCTTCGTCGTAAGCGAGGGAAGGCGTGTTGTTTTCCGCCGAAAGATGGGCAAGCACGATGTAGCGCGTGCCGCTTTTCACAAGATACGGCAGGAACGACGCGCAGCTCTCGTTGGAAAGGTGTCCGTAATTTCCGAGTATGCGCTGTTTGAGCTGATACGGATAAACCCCGTTTTTCAGCATTTCCACGTCGTGGTTAGATTCGATTATAACGCCTTCACAGCCGGTCAGATACTCGGCTGTTTTTTTCGTTATGTAGCCCATATCCGTCGCAAGACCGATCTTTTTGACACCGAGGTCAACGACGTATCCGCAGGACGACGCGGAATCGTGGGGCGTTTTGAACGGAGTGAAGACCGCGTTTTCGACTTTTACGGGGACGCCGTCCTCCAGCGGACTGACGTAAGGCGCGACATACGGCGACCTGCACAGCGCCGCGCAGCAGAGAGACGGCGCATAGATCGGGATCCCGTGGTATTTGGATATCGTTTCAAGACCTTTTATATGGTCGGAATGTTCGTGGGTGACGAATATCGCTTTGATGTTTCCGAGCGTCGAGCCGATATCGCAAAGCGACTTTTCGATACACTTTGCCGAAACGCCCGCGTCAATGAGATATTCGCTGCCGCCGCTTTTTATGTATACGCAGTTTCCGCCGGACGACGAAAAAAGCGTCATTACTGAATTTTCGGGCATAGCGTGTCAGGAATACGAAATTATGTTGTTTTCGTCGAGTTTCACCGCGCCGTAGGGACGGACGCCGAGGAACATACAGCTGCCTTCACCGAAGACCGCTTCGAGAGTGGAGCGGAAAAGCTCCTTCTGTTCGGGCTTGAGCCACGCCTGGACGGTGCCGGCAAAGCCGCCGCCGTGTACGCGGGAGATGACGCCGAGCTTGTCGCAGAGCGCAAGAGCAAGCGAAAGCCCCTGCTCGGTGACGTTGTTTACGCAGAACACGTTCTGCAGATATTTGAACGACGAATTGCCGGATCTTGTGACGTTTTCAAAGAAAGCGGGGTAGTTGCCGGATTTGATGGCGACTCTCTGCGCTTCGACGCGGTCGTTTTCTTCAAAATAATGCAGCGCGCGCAGTACCGCTCTGTCGCCGTACTGCTTGCGAAGCAGCGCGATATCGGCGAAGAAGGTCTGCTTGCTGACGGTGCGGAGGACTTCTTTTGAATACGCGGAGGCAATGAGCTTCATTTCGGCAGGGAGCGACGCGTATTCGTCGGTCAGCTTGGCGTGGCTGCCGCCGGTGTTGACGAGGCAGAGGATATATCCGCAGGAAGCAAAGTCAAAATTCAGTTTTTCAACGTAGGGCGAGGTGCGGTCGGCAAAGTCGATGTAAGAAAGTCCGCCGACGGCGCAGGCTGCCTGGTCCATAAGTCCGCAGGGCTTGCCGAAAAATTCGTTTTCGGCGTATTTGCCGGCTTTTGCAAGCTCGACGGGCGAGATGTGTCCGCGGTTGTAGAAGTGGTTGAGTATGTTGCCTATCATCACCTCAAATGCGGCGGAAGACGAGATGCCGCTGCCCATAATGACGTCGCTCTGCGTGAACGCGCAGAAGCCGCCCGCCTTGTGTCCGTTCTTGACGAACCAATCGGCAACACCCGCGATGAGCGAGGACGAGCTGCCGGGTTTTACGTTCTCACTTCTTACGGAGTCGAGCGCGATCACGCTTTCGCGGTAGCCTTCGCTCTTGACGCAGATATTGTTTTCGTCGGTCTTCGACGCGACCGAGATGATGTCGATATCCACGGAAGCGCAGATGACTTTGCCGTTGTTGTGGTCGGTGTGGTTGGCGGACACTTCCGTTCTGCCGGGTACGGAGAACAACTCTATCTCACGGTCGCCGTAAAGTTCAAGGAACGACGACGCAATGGAGGAATATCTGTTTTTCTGGTAAGAGAGTTTTTCGGCAGGGTAGAGTTTTGTGAAAACGCCGTCAAACGCGCCTTCCGATACTTTTTTTATAAATTCCGTTGCTTTCATTATGTTTCACCTTTTGTCATTTAAGATAACTTTCGCCGACCTCAACCGCGAGGCACGCACATTCCTGCAAAGCTTTCACCGTTTTTTCGTCAAAATGCGCGGTGTAGGCGTTGCCCATCGGCGACTTGCCGAGATAGGTGTAAAGCCAGGTCGCGGCGATGAGATAACTGCCTGCCGAGGAGTGGTGCGATCTGTCGTCGGCGTAAAGGTTTATTTCCGGGTACAGCTTCGTGCAGATCGAAAACGCGATGCACGCGGGCGATGATATAGTGCCGAAATCCGACGCGAGACGGCTGTATATTTCGTTGTATTCAAGCGACCGTCTGAGCCTTGCCGCTTCTTCGGTCACGGACGTGTATCTTGCGTAAAACAAAGGCTTCGCGCCGTTTTCCTTTATGAGCGGAATTATAACGTCGAGCGATTTTTTGGAGTCCTCATAGGTTGCGGAAGCGGCGTCGTGCAGCACGACGTAGTCGTAACGTCTTTCGGCGAGGCTGGCACGCATAAACTTGCCTCTTTCGTGGTTTTCGTCGGCAAATTCGTGCAGAAACGCGCTGCCGAACGTCGAATAGGTGACTTCCACGTTGAACCCCGCTGCTCTTGCGAGAGAACGGAATTTGAGAGGAGTGCCGTTGAAATAAGTGCTGCTGTTGCCGACGAACAGGAATTTTACTGCGTTTTCGTCGTAAGGCTTCGCGTTGTCGTGGCAGAGCGTGAGAGATGATGCAGCCTTGTCGAGCGTCCCGAAGACTTCGCGGGGTATGACCATCGTGGCGTTGTAGAGCATAGCGCCTTCAAATGCGTATCTGTAAACGTCCCAAATCTTTTCGCCGGCATCTCCGCCGAACACCGCGGCAAAGCCGTTTTCGGGTATCGTGAACGAAAGCTGACACGAGCCGAACCTGCCGTCCTGATTGGGGTAAAGGTTGCCGCCTGCTTCGTAAAGCAGACCGTTTTCGCCGAATATCATAATGCCGAAACGGCGGAAATCGTATTCGGTCGTGGAAACGACGCGCTTTGCGTCCTTTTCTCCGTTAAAAACGATTATTTCATTGTCTTCGGGCTGTCTGTCATAGCCGGAGACTGCAAGTTTTATCGTATTATCCATAATTTTACCTCTTTTCAGCGTATTACGCTGATCACAATGGCGAGTACCAGAAGGACCGCCAGACCCAGGCAGATTATTCTTTTTGCCATTATTTGTACCTCTCAGTTAAAACTTACGGACATTTGTCCCTAAGTTTTTAATATAATCTTATTATAATTCTACTTATCCAAAAGTCAATACTTATTTCAAAAAGCGGGGTTTATCGCATAGGCAAAAACGTCGAAGGCGGGGACGTATTTTTTGTTTCTGAGGTACAGCCTGCATCCCGGCATCTGACGGCATAGCCAAAGCGGGATGTCGATGAGGTCGAAAGCGCGGTGATAGACGGCGGCGCAGACGTTCGTTTTGCTTTTGTAAAACACGTTGCAGCCTCCGCGCAGTATTGCGGCATCCTCGCCTTCGCCGTCGATCTTGACGGAATCGAGCCTTTCGTTTTCAAAAAACGAATCGAGCGACACTACCCGCGTCGCCGTCCCCGATGCCGAAACGGCGCTGCCTCTGCCTTTTTTGGCATCAAAGAACGTTTCGCCGTCTTTTTCGCCGACCGCGGCGTTCACGCACGCGATATCGCGCAAAGAGGACGTGTTCTTTTCGAGCTTCAAAAAAGTCTTGGGCGACGGCTCGAAAGCGTATATTTTCTCATATCCCGGGCAGTTTTCGGCAAAAAGACGCGCCGTGTCGCCGTCGTAAGCGCCGACGTCCGCGTGGATGCCGCCCCTTTCGTACCAACCGTCGGGAGGAGTAAACAGAGAATAAATGTCGCGGATGTCGCCGCTCACGCAGTAATCAAGCAGCGACGTGAATATCTTTTTCGATCCTTCGTCGGCAAGACGCTCTTTGACCTCATTTATCCGGTCTTCGTTTGCGGCAATATAGTCCGCGTCGATGCATCCGTCGCCGTAAGGCGGGAGATTGGGAGCGAACAGCGTGTGCCGCGACGCGAGATCGTAAAAGATGCCGCATTTGTCGCCTTCGAGCGCGAACGCCGTCACGACGGTGAAATCGCCGAATTCCGCTTCGGCTTCGGAAAGCGAATACACTCTTTTGCCGAGAAAGCTCTGCCCTCTCACGAATCCGTCGGACGCGAACACGCACGAATACCCGATGCCGTGACGCGCAAGGTGAGCGATTATCTTTTCCGCACCGTTGCCCATTCCGTAGATGCAGACGGGCTTTCCGACCTCTTTTATTCTATCCGTATAGCTTTTTCCGATCATCATAATGAACCTCGATATCAAATGTCCGGTCTTGAAACTGCCGCAAAATAAATGTTATCAAAAAATTCATACAATATATACCAAATATATGAAATATTTTGTTAATATTATTCGTCCTAAAATGGGATGAGTATATAAAACAGGAGAATGAACAATGAAATTATCTGAATACCGCGAAAAACTCCGTGCCGCCTTCCTCGGCAGAGCCGCAGGCTGCACTCTCGGCGCGCCCGTTGAGGGCTGGACGCTCGACCAAATAGAAAACTATGCAAAGGAACTCGATATCCCTTACCCCTGCGAGAATTATTGGCCCGACATTCCCGAACCCGAACGTGTAAGATATATCATACAGACATTCGGCGACTACACTCTGCCGCGTCTTGACGCGATCCCCTGCGACGACGATATCGGCTACACCATTCTGAGCCTGCTCATCGCGGAAGAAGGTCACGGAGCCGTCATCACGCTCGACGACGTGAAAAACGCGTGGATAAAATATATAACCGAATGTTACACCGCCGAAAGAGTCGCGCTCGACAATCTGCTTGCCGGCGTTCCCGCCGAAAAAGCCGCCGAGATCAACAACCCTTACGACGAACTCATCGGCGCCGACATAAGAATAGACGGCTACGCCTATATGGCGCCGGGCTGCCCCGAAAAAGCAGTCGCCAACGCGCATACCGACGCATACATCTCCCACCGCAACAACGGCGTTTACGGAGCCGAATACTTCGCCGCCGTCATTTCCGACGCTTTCACGAGCGGAGACGTCAGAAAATCGCTTTACAGAGGGCTTGATTTCATACCGTCCGACTGTCTCCTTGCCGAAGGGCTCCGTTGGGCGCTCGATATCTGGGACAAAGTGGGCGATTATAAAAACGCCGCCCGCCTTGTCGATGAACGCTATCCTGGTATGCACACCGTACACACCATAAACAACGCCTGCCTCACCGTTTTCGGTCTGGCTCTCGGCGGAAAAGACCTCGGCAAAGTCATTTCAAACTGCGTCGCAATGGCGCACGACTGCGACTGCACCGCGGCAACTGCCGGCTCGATAACGGGCGCCGCCTACGGAATGAGCGCGATAGACGAAAAATGGTACGCTCCTTTCGGCGACAGAGTAAATTCGTTCTTCAACGGCCCGAAGTCGTATTCGATAAACGACCTGCTTTCGAGATACGAAAAAATCGCAAAACAGGCATTAACGTTCGACGAATAAAGCAGAAAGCGGTTTCATAGATATGTTCCGAAAGGAATGTTGTTTATGAAACGTATGGTTTGTATTATTCTCTCTTTGCTTCTGCTTCTGCCGGCAAGCGTCTTTGCCGACGAAGAAGCGGAGGTCTATCCCGTCACGTTCGCGTTTGAGGACTATTGGTACACCGATGCCGCCGCGTTCGGCGACACGCTGCCGGTAAAAGCGGCGCTGCTTATGGAAGCGTCAACGGGGCGCATACTCTACGCGCAGAACGAAAACGACCATCTGCCGATAGCGTCGGTCACGAAGATAATGTCAACGCTTCTCGTTATGGAAGCCATCGACGGCGGAAAGCTCTCGCTTGACGAGACCGTGACCGTCGGCAGCGGCGCCGCGAATATGGGCGGCAGCCAGGTCTATCTCGAGGCAAACGAAAAGATGAGCGTGAACGACCTGCTCAAAGCGATGATAGTCGTTTCGGCGAACGACGCGACGGTGGCATTTGCGGAGCATCTTGCGGGGAGCGAAGCCTCGTTCGTGGAGATGATGAACGAGCGTGCGTCGCGCCTCGGTATGACGAACACCCATTTTGCCAACTGTCACGGACTGAACGAGGACGGACATTATTCGTCTGCCCTTGACGTTGCGCTTATGACGCGGGAACTGCTCACGCACGAAAAAATATTCGATTACACCACCATCTGGATGGATACTATACGGAACGGCTCGTTCGGGCTTGCCAACACGAACAAACTCATCCGCTTTTACGACGGCGCAAACGGTATGAAGACAGGCTTCACCGACAAAGCGAAATACTGTCTTTCAGCCACCGCGAAGCGTGACGGTATGCAGCTCATCGCCGTCATAATCGGCGCCGAAAGCAGCGACGTCAGGTTTGCGTCAGCCAAAAAACTGCTCGACTACGGCTTTGCGAACTATTGCGTCATAACGCCCGAAAAAACGGAACTCGGAAAACTTGCCGTAAAAAACGGAAAGACGGGCTTTGCGGCACTCGATTACGTCCCGCCGACGATAATGCTCGATAAGGGCAAAAAGGGAAGCCTTACGTCAAGCGTCACTCTCGACGAGCTTTCGGCTCCCGTGAATATCGGCGACAAGGTCGGGCTTGTCACATATTACATAGACGGCGAAGTCGCCGCGACGAGCGACGTTTACGCCGTGACGGAAGATGAAAAAATAACTTACTTCACCATATTGGGAAGGATTTTTAAGTCTATCATATCGTTTATTTAGCAATTGTAAAACTGCGTTTTACAATTGAGATCCGCGCGGCGGGGATTCGCGCGCTTATCGCCGAATGCAAAAATCTCTGATTTTTGCATTCTCCCCTCGGCGCGCGGACTCGCTTTGCTCGTCTGAAAGGTGTTTTTTCGGCGGCAAAGCTGCCGAAAAAACAGATTTTATTATAAACCGTTGACTTTTACAATTCGCAAATTTCGTTTATATAAAAGGAGCAAAAAAATGATCAGTTTCAATGAAAAGTACGCGTCGCGTTTTATCGACGGCGCAAAGACGAAGGAATTTGAAAACAGTCTTAACGACGCTTTCGGAACGCTTGTGAACAAAAGCGGAAAGGGAAACGACTACCTCGGCTGGCTCGACCTCCCCGTGAACTACGACAAGGACGAAGCCGAAAGGATAAAGAAAGCCGCGTCTAAGATAAAAGCCAATTCCGACGCGCTTATCGTCATCGGCATCGGCGGCTCCTACCTCGGAGCAAAGGCGGCAGTCGATTTTCTCGGCACGCCGTATTATAACCAGAAGAAGAAAAACACTCCCGACGTGTATTTCCTCGGCAATTCGTTCTCCGGCGAAGAAGCGAAGGAAGTCTTTGAAATATGCCGCGACAAGCGTGTTTCACTGAACGTGATATCCAAATCCGGCACCACTACCGAGCCGGCGCTCGCTTTCAGACTTGCACGCGAATTTATGGCTTCCAAATACACCGAGGAAGAACTGAAAGACAGGATCTTCTGCACCACCGACGCAAGAAAAGGCGCGCTCCTTACGCTTGCAAAGTCCAAAGGATATGAATGTTTCGTCGTTCCCGACGACGTCGGCGGCAGATTTTCGGTGTTCACCGCGGTAGGTCTGCTCCCGCTCGCGGTCTGCGGCTTCGATATAGATGATCTCATTGCAGGTACTGCGTCTATGCGTAAGGAATTCCTCGAAAAAGGCGTGTCTCACCCTGCGTGCCGCTATGCGCTGTTGCGCAATTACTTCCTTTCTCTCGGCAAATGCACCGAGATGATGGTCAGCTACGATCCGTTTCTGCGTTCCTACGGCGAATGGTGGAAACAGCTCTTCGGCGAAAGCGAAGGCAAGGACGGCAAGGGCATTTACCCGACGAGCGCGATCTTTTCCACCGACCTCCATTCGCTCGGACAGTACGTTCAGGACGGACAGAGGATACTCTTTGAAACGGTGCTTACCGATTCGTCGCCCGACGAGCCGTTCAGACTCCCGTCAGACAGCGAAGACCTCGACGGCTTCAATTTCGTTGCCGGCTCAACTCTTGCCGACGTGAACAAAAAGGCGTTCGTCGGTACGGCGCTCGCACACACCGACGGCGGAGTTCCCGTGCTTGAAATCAAATTCGATAAAAAAGACGAATTCTCGTTCGGCGAGCTTTGCTGGTTCTTCTTCGTGTCCTGCGGCGTTTCGGCTTACCTTCTCGGCGTGAACCCGTTCAACCAGCCCGGTGTCGAAGCGTATAAGAAGAATATGTTTGCGCTTCTCGGAAAACCCGGCTACGAAGAGCTTGCGAACGAGCTTGAAAAGAAAATAAAAGTTTTGTAAAAAAACGACTTGCAAAAAGCAAAAATATATAGTACAATATATATACCACAGAAGTCAAAAATCTCGGAGGATTGAACGCAATGATTAAGTTAATTATGGAAGCCAAAGGCACAGGCAAAACAAAGACGCTTATCGAAGCCGCAAACAGCGCCGTCGCCGTTTCAAACGGAAGCGTTATTTGTGTTGAAGAAGGCGGCGAGCTTGCTTATCAGCTCAAACCGCAGGTACGTCTTATTGATGCAAAAGATTACGGTATTACCGATGCCGACGAATTTTACGGTTTCGTTTCCGGTGTTCTTGCCGGCAACTACGACGTTACCGACCTTTTCCTTGACTCCGCCCTCAAAATATGCGGAAACGATATGGCTTCCTTTGCGGAATTTATATTCAGACTTGAAAAGATCATTGACGAAAGAAAAATAAACTGTCTTATCGTTGCTTCCGCGTTCACGGAATCGCTTCCCGCAGGTCTTGAAAGATTCCTTTGCGGTGACGCAAAATGAAAAAGTTTCAGCGTGTCGTATTCATATCCGCGGTATTCTTCACCGTTTTGACATTGATATATCTGTCGGCTCTCGCCATTGCCGTTTCCGGCAGGGCGACTGACGGCGTTTACACGCTGCTGCTTAAAAACGTATTCACCCTGTTCGGCTTTTCCTGCGTTGTCGGCGTGTCGTCGCTTATCCTCACGTCAAAGCTGGGGGGATCCGCAAAAAGACTGCTTCACATACTCGTCATCTACGTTTCCGCCGTCGTGTCGTCGCTCATTATGGCAAACCCCGGCAGCGACGCCAGACAGATCGTGCTGTTCGTCTTTGTGGCGACCTTCCTTTTCATCGTCGCTTACGCCGCGTATATGGCAATAAGAGCGATAATCAAAAAAGCAAGAGGCTGAAAAAAGAATATTCAAAAAGGATTTCCGCAACGCTTCGGAAATCCTTTTTCTCTGAAAACTGAAGACTGAAAACTGAAAACTTTATTTCAAATTCGCTTTGCATTGAGAAAATCTTGCATTTTTAATCTTGACAACGTGCAAAATCGCGTTTATACTGATAAAAATAAAATAAATAT
>JAZUKE010000055.1:0-6150 GCA_045643125.1 Eubacteriales bacterium | reverse complement strand
CATCCCAACACCAATCGCCATCCAAAAATACGGCTTTATCAAGTTCCTTTTTCAACTGCTGACATACAGTTGTCTTTCCAACTCCCATAGTGCCGCCAATCAAATACAATGTTTTCATTTTTTCCTCAAATTCTGATTTGTCAATATCTCTTATATCTGATATTACTGCACAAAATCAAAAAACATCCTTATCAACCCGTGGCATTCGGGCAGTGAGTTTTTTTATGAGCGTCACGGCAGAGGCGAAAGCCAAAGCGGACGCAAAAAGCGTTAAAGTTATCAAAATCAATGCCGTGACACCTCCGGTTTTTCAAGATTGTGAACAGTTTTTTATCAGTTCGTTATGATTATATAGCCAACCGCCGCAGATGTCAATAGATTTTTGAATAATTTTTGAACAATTTTGAAACACATTGCAAAAAGCTCTTGACAAATCGAAAACAATAATTTATAATCAAACGCGTATCCGGCGCACAGGCGCCGTTACAGGCTGTGACAGGGACAAAGGGAGCGCGACCGCTTTTCAGAGAGCTGCCGTCAGGTGCGAGGCAGTATCGGCACGTTTCACGAACTCACCCTTGAGCTTCCGCCCGAACTCCGCAAAAGACGGAGCGTAGGCGCGGACGGGCTTCTCACCGTTATCACCGAGAAAGCGTTGATGGACGCTTAATCAAAAGATGATATTTTGGGTCCGGTATGCAGCCTTTATATTTCGGCTCATATCGGCTGTTTTATTTTTTGGGGGTATTACTTATGAAAATTTCATTTTCGACTCTCGCGTGCCCTGGATATTCGTTTGCGGATATCTATTCGATGGCAAAAGACCTCGGCTTTGACGGGATAGAGCTTCGCGGTATCGGCGTTTCGGACGATATGCCGTGTCTCGACATCTTCGACGGCGCATATCCCGCTTTTTCCGACGAGCGTCTTTCCAAAACTCTCCGCACGCTGAAAAGCACGGGGCTTTCGATACCCTGCATTTCGAGCGGATGCTCCCTCAAAGACAGATCTCTTTACGATTTCAACGTGCGCGAGCTTAAAATATACATAGACGCCTGCGGCAGGATCGGCTGTCCTTATGTGCGTGTGCTCGGCGACGACGTTATTTCTCCCGAGGGCAAAGTGGACGACGGCGCGGTCTACGACGTGCTGAATGCCGTTGCCGATTACGCGGCGATGAAGGGCGTCACCCTGCTTGTCGAAACGAACGGCGTGTATTCCGACACGTCACGGCTCCGTGCTCTGCTCAATTCCGTCGCAAGCGACAGCGTGGGCGCGCTCTGGGACGTTCACCACACCGTGAGATACGGCGGCGAAACTCCCGAGACCACCGTTCAGAACCTCGGTATTTACATCAAGCACGTTCATTTCAAGGACTCCACGGTCGAGGACGGCAAGGTGAAATACTGCCTTATGGGCGACGGCGATATCCCCGCCGAGGAAGCCGTCCAGGCGCTTTCTTCGATAAACTACGAAGGTTACATTTCGCTCGAATGGGTAAAAAAATGGATGCCCGATCTTTTCGACGCAGGCATCGTATTCCCCCAATTCGTAAACTATATGTCGCGTTTTGCCGACAAGAACGACGCCAAAAGCCATCTGCTCAAAAGCAAGGACGGCAAAGGCTATTATATCTGGGAAAAAGAGCAGCTTATCGACCTCACGTTCCCGCAGGTGCTTGACAGGATAGCCGAAGAATTCCCCGATCAGTACGCGTTCCGCTGCACGACGAGCGATTACAGACGTACCTACCGCGAATTCCGCGACGACGTTGACGAATTTGCGCGTTCGCTCATCACGCTCGGCGTAAAACGCGGCGACCACGTTGCGGTATGGGCAACGAACGTGCCGGAATGGTTCATCTCTTTCTGGGCGACGACGAAGATCGGCGCAGTCCTCGTTTCGGTCAACACCGCGTACAAGCAGTACGAGCTTGAATATCTGCTCCGCCAGTCGGACACCCACACGCTCATCCTCACTGAGGGATACAAGGATTCCAAGTACGGCGAGATCATCTCCGGACTCGTTCCCGAGCTTGAAAGCAATCACCCGGGACAGCCGCTCCATTCAAAGCGTCTGCCGTTTTTGCGCAACGTCATAACAATCGGTTTCGAGCAGAAGGGCTGTCTTACCTGGAAGCAGGCGCTCACATACGCGTCCGCCACCCCGATGGAAGAGGTTTACAGACGGGAGGCCGGAATATCGAAATACGACGTATGCAATATGCAGTACACCTCCGGCACGACGGGGTTCCCCAAAGGCGTTATGCTCACGCACTACAACGTCGCCAACAACGGCAAGAACATAGGCGACTGCCTTGACCTTTCGACCGCCGACAGAATGATGATCCAGGTTCCGATGTTCCACTGCTTCGGAATGGTGCTTGCGATGACCGCCGCCGCCACCCACGGCGCAACTATGTCGCCCATCCCCTATTTCTCTCCGCGTGTCGCGCTCGACTGCATAAACAAGGAAAAGATCACCGCGTTCCACGGCGTTCCCACTATGTTCATTGCGATGATGTCGCACCCCGATTTTGAAAAGACCGATTTTTCGTATATGCGTACCGGCATTATGGCAGGCTCTCCCTGCCCCGCAAAGGTGATGGCGGACGTTATCGAAAGAATGAATATGAAAGATATCTGCATCACCTACGGTCAGACGGAAGCGTCGCCCGGATGCACGATGTCAAAGACGACCGACCCGATAGAAGTCAGAGTTAACACCGTGGGAAGTGCGATGTTCGGCGTCGAATGTAAGATAATAGACCCCGAAACGGGAAAAGAAGTGCCCGACGGAACGGACGGCGAGTTCGTCGCCAGAGGCTACAACGTGATGAAGGGCTACTACAAGATGCCGCACGCCACGCAGCTTGCGATCGACAAGGACGGCTGGCTCCACACCGGCGACCTTGCGCGTAAAGTCGAAAACGGCAACTACCGCATAACGGGCAGGATCAAGGATATGATAATTCGCGGCGGCGAGAATATTTATCCGAAGGAGCTTGAGGATTTCATTTACACGCACCCGAAGGTCAGCGACGTTCAGGTCGTCGGCGTGCCGGACAAGCAGTACGGCGAAGAGATCTGCGCCTGCGTCATCCTCAAGGACGGCGAAGAAATGACCGAAGACGAGCTGAAAGCCTACGTTCTTGCGAATATGGCAAAGCACAAGGTGCCGAAGTACGTCAGATTCGTGTCTTCGTTCCCGATGAACGCCGCCGGCAAGATACTCAAATATAAGATGCGTGAGGAGTCCGCCGAATGGCTGAATATCACCGGAAGCAGGTTTGAGTAAAATGATATATTGCCTTTGGCGATATGATATACGCCTTACGGCGTATGGTATATCGCTTGCGCGATATGATATGTTGCTTCGCAACATTGAGGTGATTATTTTCACGACACGTCGTGAAAATAATTTCCTCAACTCCACTCTCAACTCTCAACATTTCACTCTTTCTGAAAACTGAAAACTGAAAACTGAAAACTTTATCACATAGCGTAAGCGAACAAAACAAATGACAGCTTTTCACGGCTGTCATTTTTGATTTATTCCATTCTTTTTTCGATTATTCCCTTTTTCGCTTTGAAATAGAGGAAATTGAACAAAGCAAGGGCAACGAACGCGGCGGCAAGGATAAGGCGTTCGGTATAGTAAAATCCGTTGGATGCGAAAATGTCCTTTATCTTCCACTTGGAAACGAAATAGATGAGGAAATTCGCAGCCGAAACGAGCAGGCAGGTAACTGCCGTGGTGTACGGGACTATCCAGCTCCGGATAACAAGTACGAACCACGCGATCAGCGAAAGCGCGGCGCACACGACGAGTATGACGCCGAACAGGGTGCAGAGCGTTCCGTAAGACGCGGTATCCGCGAAGTCCGCGGCTTTTTCGGGAAGTCCGGAAACTAGGTGTATCGCGCCGTCAACTCCGCCGAAAAGAGCCATTCCGAGCACGCTGAACCATATCATAAAACGGTACCACTTCGGTTTGGATGACGAGGAAACGACTTTTTCCTTTTTCGCTTTCTTTTCTTTTTTAGTGTCCCGAACAGACGGTTTCGGCGTTTCGGGAGCAGGAGCGGGAGGAACGGGAACGGGAGAAGCAGGGGCGGCAGCCGCATTTTCCAGCTTGTGTCCGCACTCCGTGCAGAATTTGAGACCGTCGTTTATTTCTTTGCCGCAATTCGGACAAATCATAATATCGCTCCTTAATCAAACATATACTTACGCTTTTTATAATACAAATGGTTAATAACCAAAAAAGCCAAAGAAACAAACGCATAAACGGTGAATTGAAAATTGACCGCAAAGCGCGAAGGAAAATAAAGCCCGGCAGGTCTGAAAAAATCGTAAATTCCTACATCAATATACCGATATACCGCGTATCCGACATTGAATATCAAAAGAAGAGTATCGAAAATGTCAATGCACAAAACAGCCGACTTCTTTTTGTCGGAAAGACATATCAATGTCACTATTCCGAAAACCGCAATGAGAAGCGAAAAAATACGGGCAGAAATGTCAACGATTTTGAAAGACGTGTCGTCGCCGTAATTGTAAACAGCCATTCCGACACCCGTTTCTATGCTTTCCTCAAAGTCACAGCCGTTTATGGCTGCGTACACACCGTCTATGGAAACGCCGTATACGCTTTTGATCGCCAAAAAGCCGAAAATGACGACGAGAAAGATCAGAATGGGGTAGGTGAGGATATTATGCCACACCATACCCGTTTTCTTTCCGTAAACTTCCGTATTTCTATCTGCCATATAATTCCTTATTATTTAAGCTGATGTTTGCGTTTTGCGTAGTAAACGCAGTTGATTATCATTATCACGAGTCCGGCAAGCGCGAACACGGGGAACTGGAACAGAGTCCACGCGCTGTCTGTCAATATTTCAAAGGAGTACCCAAACAGCCAATACAGGAAATACCCGAGATTGAGCAGGAAAAGCACGATCCCGAAGCCGATCAGGTTGCCGTAGGACGCTTTCTTTTTCATTATGAGAAGCATAAATATTGCCATTCCCCAAAGCGCGAGCAATCCGCAGACGATACGCGCGGAAATATCGACTATTTTTAAAGTGTCGTCTAATCTGTACGCGAGTTTTACCAAAGGCTTCGCGGCATCAAGCATATCATCAAATTCTGCGCCGTTTTCAAAGACTTCGTATTCCGAAGCTGCCATACCGTAAGGGCTGAACACGACAAACATCGCAAGCATCGCAATGGTGAGGAGGAGAACGCCGCAGGTGAAGATATAGTGCCACACCATACTTTTCTTCGGTCCGACGGGAGCCGGCTGCTGCGGATAAAAATATACCGGGCGACCGTATTGGTCAAAATACTGCGGCTGACCGTACTGCGGCTGACCGTATTGGTTATACTGCGGCTGCGCGTACTGCATCTGCTGCGGCTGCGGTTGTCCGTACTGCTGCTGCGGCTGTGCATACTGCGGCTGTGCATATTGCTGCTGACCGTACTGCGGCTGTCCGTACACGGGCTGTCCGTACACCGGCGGCTGCTGATAAACGGGCTGCTCCGGCATTTTCGGTGCTTCGTTGACGACCGGCGCTGCTTCCGCGGCGGCAGACACTTCTTCTTTTACGGCTTCTGCGGCGGCAGACACCTGTTCCGGAATTTCGGAAACGATCTCTTCGGCTTTTTCTTCTGCCTCGGCGACGGCTTCTTCGACGACTCCGGCTGTTTCTTCAACAGTTTCTTCAACAGTTTCGACTGCTTCTTCTGCCGTTTCTTCGGCGGACGCGATCTCTTCTGTCACGGGAAGCGCTTCTTCCTTGATCTCCTGCACAGCGTCGGAAGCCGGCGCGGTATCGGATACGGGGGATACGTTTATTTCGGGCACGAAAGGAATGGGGGGCTCTTCTTTTTTCTCCTGCTGAACGGGTGCGGGGATCTCTGCTCTTTTACCGCAGTTGGTACAGAATTTCGCTCCGTCATCAAGCTTGGTTCCGCAATTTGAACAAAACATTGAAATACCTCCATATTTATTTTATTTTTATCAGTATAAACGCGATTTTGCACGTTGTCAAGATTAAAAATGCAAGATTTTCTCAATGCAAAGCGAATTTGAAATAAAGTTTTCAGTTTTCAGTCTTCAGTTTTCAGAGAAAAAGGATTTCCG
>JAZUKE010000054.1:0-7002 GCA_045643125.1 Eubacteriales bacterium | reverse complement strand
CGTTGAACCTTCTGAAGAACCTTCCGTTCCTCCTACGCCTCCTCAGGGCGATGCCGGAATGATCGCACTCGCAATCGTTTCCGTTGTTACTCTTGCAGGGGTTGTGGTTGTTAAAAACCGCAAATAATTTCTGACTTGTTCGTTTGACGCAGACCGCGTGAAAAAACATATTAGATAATATTTTTGCAGAAACCGCAGGCGAAAACCTGCGGTTTCTTTTTTTCCAAGTGAAATACGCTTCGCGTGTGAAATGCACCTTGAGGTGCGTGAAATATCGCTTGCGCGATGTGAAATGTGCGCTGCACGTTGAGGTGATTATTTCGCGCGGATGCGTGAAATAATTTCATTTGATTTGAAATAGTTGCGTGCAGCAAGGTAAATCATTTATTGAAAAGCGGATTGCGGTCGTTGGCTCCCCTTACCAAGCGGAGCCTACAGACGAAGCCGTTGCCCTTGTTTACAGTAATTCCATTTCATTGAATTCCTTTTTGCTTTTATTGAATCAACGAAATCACGCGAGCCAATATATGCGCGGCGGATTCTTTATCGAGCGTATCGTTCGGGCGGAAATAATTGTCCTGCGTTTCAAAGATACCTTTCTGCACTACCGAGGAAACGCAGGCGGCTTCTTCGGAATTGAGGGAAGTCATATCCGAAAGAGACGAGAGATTTTCCGCTTTGCCGACAACGGAAGCGATCCACATTGCGGCGTCGAGCCTCGTTACCGAGTCGTCGGGCTTAAAGGCGTCGCCCTTTTTCACTATACCTTGCTTTTCGGCTTCGGCAAGGTATTCTTTTTTTGCGTTTGTCAGCGTCTCCGTGTCGGTAAAGCCGCTCACTTTTCCGCTTTTCGGCGTAATTCCGCAGCCGGTCATAAGCATAACGAGAAAGTCAATGCGCGACACCTCTTTCTGAGGCTCAAAATAATAGTTCCCGTCGCGGTATATATAGCTCACCACGTTGCTTTCGGCGAGCTTGATCGCGTCGCCGTGTGACGTTGATGTAAGCATATCGGCGAACACGAGTGAAGTGTTTTCAACGTTGATGTCGAATTCCGCTTTTTCGGAGCTGTTGCCGTATTCGTCAAGCGCACGGATAACGAACGTGTCGCTTCCGCAGAAATCCTTTGACGGCGTATAGAGAAGACGTCCGCCGATGCTCCTTAACGTCCCCGAAACGGGGTATTCGTCTATCACGAACGTCACGTCGTCGCCGTCCGGCTCAAAAACGTCCGTTATACAATCGCACATCACGTTTTTCAGACATTCAATGCTGCTTCCGTTAAGGACGGGCGGCATATTTGCTTTTTCGGAAAAATCAACGACACATTCAATATCGGTCGATTCCCAGCCGACAGAGTATGCGCGGAAGCTAAAAGACGCGGTTTTGCTTTCGCTTGCACAGGAAAGTGCAAGCTGCTCAAGCGACGACGAAGCGACGGTCTGGCCGTTTGCAACGTTCACGCCGTTCAGCGTGAGCGACGCGCCGCTTTCCGGCAGAGAAGTGACGGTAATGTACCCGATCTTTGCGCCGATGACGTTTTCGTATTCGCTTTTAGGAAACGACGCGGGCTGTCCGGCAAGAGCGGACTTTTTCATCACCGTCTGTTCGCGCAGAACGGCGATAGCCGGGGAAATGTCGTTCCCTGCGGCAAACGAAAACGGATGCAAAGCGAAGATCAAAAGAAACGCGGCAAGAACTGATGAGATTTTTTTCATATTCTGTCTCCCTTTCGGATTTATATACTAAAATCTATGCGTAAGGGGGCGAATATATTATTTTCGTGCTTGACTACACGCACAAATATGATATAATAAAGCAAAGAAACGGAGATAATTATGGAACGTGTACTTGTCGCAATGAGCGGCGGCGTCGATTCGTCGGCATCGCTCATAATTCTTTCCCGAATGGGATATGCGCCTTATGGCGTGACAATGGAACTGCTTAACGGAATAAAAGGCATAACGCCGTACACCGAAAAAGACGCGGCATCGCTTTGCGCCGAAAAGGCGGGCGCACCGTTTGAAGCGGTCGATTATTCCGAGGATTTTGAAAAATACGTTGTAAAACCGTTCGTCGGATCGTACCTTAACGGCGAAACGCCCAATCCCTGCCTTTTATGTAACAAATACATCAAATTCGGCAGACTGTTTCAAAAAGCCGACGAGCTTGGCATAAAATACATCGCAACGGGGCACTACGCACGGATAGAGGAAAAAGACGGCGTTTTTTACCTGAAAAAAGGAGCAGATACAAAAAAAGACCAAAGCTATGTGCTTTGCAATCTTACTCAATCGCAGCTTTCACGCCTCATCTTTCCGCTCGGCGATATGACAAAGGAGCAGATACGCTCTATCGCGTCGGAAGCAGGGCTTCCGAGTGCCGACAAGCACGACAGCCAGGATATCTGCTTCATCAAGGACACCGAATACCATTCGTTCGTGTCGCTGTATTCGGGGATAACCCCGTCAAGGGGCGCTTTCCTCGATATGGACGGCAAACCCGTCGGCGTGCATCTCGGCTCGATACGCTATACGATAGGTCAGCGCCGCGGACTCGGCACCGGGTTCGGCGAAAGAATGTATGTGGTCGCAAAAGACGTAAAAAAGAACACCGTGACGCTAGGAAGCAATTCCGATCTGTTCTCGGACACGGCAGTTCTTAAAAACGTAAATATGATATCGGGCGTTTTCCCGACAGATCCGTTCCGCGCATCGGTGCGGATAAGATATCAGCACAAGGAGCAGCCCGCGTCGGTAATACCCCAGCCCGACGGGACGCTTAAAGTCAGATTCGACGAGCCGCAGCGTGCGATCGCTTCCGGTCAGTGGGGCGTCATCTACGACGGCGACTACGTACTCGGCGGCGGAGTCATTGTGTGATCATTTGTGATATTTTCCGCCGTTCAATATGGAAAGACCGCGGTAAATCTGCTCGAACAGTATCACCCGCATAAGACGGTGGGGAAACGTCATATCCGAAAAGGACACCTTGAAATCGGAGACCTTTTTCACGTCGCCGCATATCCCGTGGCTTGAGCCGATAATGAAAACGAGCGGATTGTTTATCGTCGCACGGTCGATGAGCGACGCGAACGATTCCGACGTGTACTTTTTGCCTTCCACGCAGAGCGACACGACGACAGCGTTTTTCGGTATCGCGTCAAGGATCGCCTTGCCTTCTTTTTGAAGCGACTTTGCGATATCAGCCGCGCTTTCTTCGTCACCGAGCTTTTCTTCTTTCAGCTCCTTGACCGTGATTTTCGCGTATGCCGAGATGCGCTTTGCGTATTCGCTTATCGCTTCTCTGTAATAGTCTTCCTTTATATTGCCCACGGCAATTACCGTTATGTCCTTCATATCATCACCGCGACAATAATAGCATATTTTTGCGCCATTGTCAAACCGATATTGAAAAGAAACCGAACTAAAAACGAAATGGGTGTTAAGATGAAAAAAATACTGATCCTGCTGCTTGCGTTTTCTCTCCTTTTATGCTCTTGCGAGGATATGCGCGACAAAAAGCCGAAAGGCGCAAGGACGATCGAAGGGAGCTACGTCTGCGACCTGGAGGACGTGCGTATAGCGTATATTTTCCGGTCCGACGGCTACGGCACGCAGCTTATCGGCGAGGAGCCGTACAACATCAATTACTACATTCTCGGCGATACGATAGTTATCGAAAACTTTTCCGTGTCCGGCGGCGACACGACTACGCTGGAGTTTTACGAGACCGAAAACAAGGTCTATATAGGCGGAATGAGTTTTACAAAAACAGAATAACACATTCAGCGCAGAACGAAAAACGAAGCAAACAAAAAAATGGCTTTACGGGGACGCAAGCATTTTTGAACCGTAAAGCCGTCTTTCTTTTTATGGAAAGTTATATGTTTTTCTAAGCGTTTTTCGCCCTCTCGGAGTATTGTTATACACCTTCGGGGCGAAGAAAACGCTTTCTGCATCTGAATGCAGCAGCCCCGTTGCTTTTGCTTCGGCACGTCATTGCGCGGACTTTTTCAATTCGCCTTTATGTATGAGCATTGCCACGACGGCGTCGCCGGTGCAGTTCGCGGGGACGAGTATCATTCCGACAAATGCGGAAATACATATTGAAAGCTGTGCGGCTTCCGGCGGAATGCCGAGCATCGGAAGCAGCGACGCAAGCATAATGAGGTTGCTGCCGGGAACGCCCGGGGCTGCCATCGAAAGCAGTTTGTTGATCTTCTTTTTGCTGGCGCTGATCGTGATATGGTTGGCGCCGTATCTGTACTGCGTTTTGATGTTTCTCGAAAGAACGGGCATCAGCCTGCTTTTGAGGATGCTTTTCGTCTCCTCGTCCAGACCTTCAAGCCCCATATCCGGGACGATGTCTTCGGCAGGTATCTTTTCGCCTTTGCATTTTACGATTATCCTGACATTTACTTATTTCTGTTTTATTTCAATGGCGTAAAGAACGAGTTTGGTTCACGCTGAAGCGAATTATTCAAGTATGTTGGAGGTGATGTAGTCCACACCCCAGGAAACGAGTCTGTCGCCGTCTTCTTTGGTGTCAACCGTCCATACGTTTACTTCGATTCCGGCGTCGTGCAGAGTCTTGACGTCTTCTTCGTGGAGACCTTTCATCCATATATCAAGGTCGAGCTTGTACTGTTTGAGGGAGTTGAAGATGCTTTCGTTGAATTCGCCGGTGAGGTACTGGATCTTCTGTTCGGGAAGAAGCGCTCTCACTTTGATGAGGTTTTCAAGCGAGAAGGAAATGAAGATAACGTTTTCGAGCCAGCCGATATTGCGGATAATGCCGATCATTTCGGCAAGCCATTCTGCGGTGTAGCCGCCTTTGAGTTCAAGGATACATTTCTTTTCGTACTTTTTGCAGGTCTCGATGTATTCTTCAAGAGAGCAGAGGTGCAGATCGGCTCTGCCGCGTTTGCCGTTCTTGTCGCGGAGATTGAGAGCGCGGAGAGTCTCAAATGTGGTCTGTTCGGGGAAGAGCTTGTCGATGCCTACACGCTCGGTGTCGTTATCGTGGAGCAGGATATATTTGCCGTCGGACGTGCGTCTGACGTCTGTTTCGATACCGAAATAGCTTCTGTTGCCTGCGGCGATGAATGCGGAGTTGGTGTTTTCGAGTTCGAGACCGCTCACGCCTCTGTGCGCGACCATAAGGGTGTTGGGATGTTCGATTTTTACGGTGTTCATAAAATAGATCCTTCCTTTTATATAGTATTATTTGAAAAGTTCAAGAACTTCTGCTTTTATCGCGTTGATCTTGCCGTCCGTTTCGGCTTTGTCTTTGCCGTTCACGAGGATGTACGCCTTTACCTTCGGCTCCGTGCCGGAAGGTCGGATGACGACGGTCGTTCCGTCTGTCGTTTTGTAGTAAAGCATATCGGCTTCGGGAAGTCCGGTCGGCTTTTCACTGCCGTTTACAAGGTCGTATTCCCTGCATACGGCGCAGTCGCCTTTGATGGTGACCTTGCAGCCGTTTATCTCCGTAACGGAAGCGGAACGGAGAGATGCCATCTTTTTCTGCATCTCGACCATCGGAACTACGCCGGAGATCGCTATGCTCATCGTGTTTTCGGCGTGAAGCCCGTATTCGGCGTAAATGTCGTCGAGCGCTTCGCGGAGTGTTTTGCCGACTGACTTATAGTAGCACGCGGCTTCGGCAATCAGCAGGGCAGCGGCAACACCGTCCTTGTCACGCGCATAGGAATCGGAAAGGAAGCCCTGGCTTTCTTCGTAGCCGAAGATGAAGGTGTGCTCGCCGCTCGAAGCGTATTCCTTTATCTTTTCTCCGATGTACTTGAAGCCGGTCAGCACCACGACGGGAGCAACGCCGTTCTTTCCGCATATCTTGTCAAACAGAGTCGAGGATACGGCGGAACGTATCGCGGCGGCATTTGCGGGAAGCGTGCCTTTTGCTTTACGTCCTTTTATGATGTAGTCGATGAGAAGCGCACCTATCTGGTTACCCGAAAGGGGAGTGAAATCGCCGTCGCCGCCTTTGACCGCAACGCCGAGTCTGTCGCCGTCGGGATCGGTGGCGATAATGACGTTCGTGGCAAGACCTTGCTCTTTTATGAAATCAAGCGCAAGACCGAAGCAGTCTTTGTTTTCGGGGTTGGGCGATTTGACGGTCGGAAAGCCTCCGTCGGGGATATCCTGCCCGGGAACGAGACGCAGATTGGTAATTCCGGCTCTTCTCATCGCTTCGGGAACGAGGAGATAGCCTGTTCCGTGGAGCGGAGTATAAAGAAGTTCAAGCGAATCGCCGTACTTTTTGATGATATCCGGATCGATACGGCAGCCGAGTACGCATTTCAGATACGCTTCGTCGGTTTCGGTGCCGATATAGGTTATTTTTCCGTTTTCGAGGCAAGGAGTTATGTTAGCCGAAACGGGAGAAAGCACGTCGTATTTCTTCATCGCTTCGGCGACCTTTTCGGCGTGTTCGGGCGAGAGCTGTGCGCCGTCGGACCAATAGACCTTGTAGCCGTTGTATTCTTTCGTATTGTGCGATGCGGTGACGTTTATGCCGGCAATGCAGCCGAAACGGAGAATGGCAAACGAAAGCTCCGGGGTGGGGCGTATGTTTTCAAACAAATAGACCTTGATCCCGTTTTCGGCAAGTACGCGGGCGGATATATGCGCGAAAAGACGGGACTTGTATCTGCTGTCGTACGCGATGGCAACGCCTTTATCTTTGCCGTCGGCACTCAGTACGAGGTCGGCGACTCCGCGCGTGGCTTGAGAAACCGTGTAGACGTTCATACGCGAGATGCCTGCACCCATAACGCTGCGCAGTCCCGCGGTGCCGAATGCCATCGGGGAAGTAAAGCGCGACGCTATCTCGTCTTCATTTCCTTTTATGTTTATAAGCTCTGCTTTCGTCGATTCGTCGATAATGCCGGAAGCGAGCCATCTTTCGTATTGTGCGATGCGGTGACGTTTATGCCGGCAATGCAGCCGAAACGGAGAATGGCAAACGAAAGCTCCGGGG
>JAZUKE010000053.1:0-5109 GCA_045643125.1 Eubacteriales bacterium | reverse complement strand
AATCAGCACTGCGGCCAACACATAAGGCATATATCCGATAATAGAGCCGCCGATTGAGGAAACAACTTCAAGATGAAGAACATTCAAGCTCTCCACGGCAAAGAAAACTACCAATACTACATTAACGATTATACCGACAACTTTGGAAAGAACAAAACCGGTAGCTTTGCCATCCAACAGTTTGCTGATTTTAGCATCCAAACCCGTTGCGGCAAGCAGATGCTCAACGATACCACCGGCAAGCTTGGCAACCATACAACCGATGATAATGATAACCGATGCCGCCAGAATGCTCGGAATATAATCAAAAATCGTGTTCAGCATCCCGATAGCAGGTTGTGAGATTGCATCAATATCCATAACTGTTAATGCTGTGATGATAACAGGAACAAGAATCAATACATATACAATGTACGCAAGCGTATTAGAAAGTTTAGCAGAGGGGGTCGTCTCGATTCCGGCTTTCTCTTGCAACCAATTTAGTTTAATCTTGTTGAATACGGGAATAAGCAAATCACGAACCAATCCTGCAATAAGGAAGCCCACCCAAAGAACAATTACGGCGGCAATCAATTTCGGGAGATATGTCCAGATAACATTCAGCACATTCAGGATCGGTGCGGACATTTCTGTCAAACCGAGCGATTGGAAAATGCCTGGTACAAACAAAAGAAAAGCCACAAGAAAAGATAATTTTCCGACAAAGCTCTTCAAAAGTTCACAACTTTCTTCGTTTCCGGCTTTCTTGGACATTTTTTCCTGTATCTTGCCGACAAGTTTCTTCAGCAGTTTGCTGACGATCAGTGCGACCACAAGTCCCAGAATCAAAAACAGAGCGGCTTTGATTACAGACCAGACGGCAGGTGTCAAATAACGAGAGAAAAATTCATCCATAATGAGACCTCCTAAATCATTGACAAATAAAAATTTTTTATTATTTTACTTGTTATTATTTTACTTGACCTACCCAAAAGATGCAATGGTCAAGTATTGCCGTTATGCCCAAAAAACAGACACGCATCTAAAATTTGTTGAAAAATAGGCACGGATCGCTCCGTGCCTAAAAATCATATACCGTTTTTATACTTGACCTTGCAAAAGGGATGCAAACTCTTTTGCCCAATCCTTTTTCAAAAGAAATATCCGGCGTATTTCGTGTGCATATTCGTCGGTCATTCCGTTTTCGAGCCAATCGAGCATCAGACCGAAACACACGCATTTATAATATCCGACAATGGTCTTTTTGCCTGCGTCTCCGATAGTTTCGTCGTTGAGTACCGTGTTGACATAATTGGCGACGAAGTATTCGCTTACTGACATAAGGTGTCTTTCAAACACCTCACGGCTGACGGAACGGTAGATGTGCATAATCGCTCTCTTTCGGTGGGAAGCAAATTCGGTCAGAGCGTCAAAACACTCAACGATTGTGGAAACGGACGGATATTTTCCGATAATGGACTCCGCTTCTTCTTTGACGATCTCATCTATGAGTGCGGGAATATCCTGATAATGATAATAAAATGTATTGCGGTTGATTTCACATTTTTCCACAATATCTTTTACCGTAATATCGGAAAGATGATGTTCTTCGAGCAAGGTAATAAAGGTTTCTTTGATCGCTTTCTTTGTGAAATTTGCCAATTCTTACACCCCTTTCATTTTATATTCTTCATAAGAGATACAATTATATCCTTGATCCTTGCGGATTTTATGTCTTCGATATCTATCACGGTTATGTCAAGCTCGTCCGCACGGTGACGGGTTATCGAACGGCAGGTCTTTGTCGTAACTATTGCCGCTTTTGCGATTCCGCTGCCGAATCTGTCGCGCAGTATCGCAAGCTCGTTGAGCGCTTCCGTGGAAATATCGCACGTCTTGCAGCTGATGAAAAGCGGAAATACGCCGTACATTGCCATAACGTCGATCTCGTTCGTCACCTTGTCTCTCTTGATGCCTTTGTCCCAATCGACCACGGCGCTCATAACTACATCGTTGAAAATACCGCAGTCGCTGCATAGTTTTGAAACATATAGTTCAAGCACGCTTCCGACGTCGCGCAGCCACGTCATAATGTTTTCGTCACCGAACGTGAACGAAACGGAAACGCCGTTTTCTGTCTTCAAAGAGCTGATGAATCCGTCTTTTTCAAGTTCGTGCATAAAAGACACGGGACATTCGATTTTACCTCTGTTTCCTTTTACCGTAAACGGAGAATCAACGTCAAGACTATGGGTATTCTGCGCACGCTGCGAAGAACTGCGGATAAACTCAATGGCTTTGTTCCAGGTCTTTCTGTTTTTAAGATATATAGCGAACAGTTTTTCGGTCATTTCGGTATAATCAGCCAATATATCGTTGTTGACTCTGCCTTTTTTCAGTTCGCCGCCTGCCATCATAAAATAGTCGTTTACGGAATATTTTATGTCACATTCAAGACCTTCCGCAAAAGGCGCGCCTAATATATTGAAAAACCGATTCTTGCGTCGGCTGTATGTGAAGACAGGCAGATCGTATTCGCCGCAGGTAAGCCCGCCGGCAAACAGTCCGGCGTCCGTTCCTCCGGTAATGTCAAGCACGCAATCGGGATATTCATTTGCGGTCTTTATAAGCTGATTCTTGATCTTTTCGGTGTCGTACAGGCTCGATTCGATGAATACCGGCTCGGTGTTCACGCCGCGGTGACGGAGATAGGAACGGATATTTTCCTTGATCCGTTTGTTCTGCGCTATATCCGCGGTGCAGAGAAACACCGTCTTTTCGGGACGGAAGACCTCGGTGGCAAGTATGTTCTCAACGGGACGCTCATCATATAATTCTATCAGCGTTTTCATTGTACATCACTCTTTTTGTTTTTGATATTTTTGTAAAGAAAAACGAATATTATCATCGCGCACAGCGGGAAAAACGAAGCAAAGAGCAGACCTGCTTTAAGGCTCAGCTGCTCGGCAGTAATGCCAAGCTCTGCCGACGCGGACGTGATGAGCGGCATTTTTGCAAGGATATCCGTAACCGTTCCGACAAACTGCGTGCCGAACGCGGCGCCGAAATCGCCTCCGGCAGCCATAAGGGCGAACATCGAAACGTCGGGAGAAGCAAAGCGGTCTGAAAGGACGATGAGACTTCCGGGCCATAGCATCGCGGCGCAGAGTCCCGTCAGCGCGCAGGCGGCAAGCCCGACAGCCGGTATCGGCGAAAGCGACGCCGTCAGATAGCAAACGACCGCACCCGAAGAACTGATGAGCATAACTTTATAGATGCTATCACCGAATTTTGCGTAAAGCGTGCGTCCGCAGGCAAGCATAAGCCCGAAAAACGCAGTACCGAGTATATCGCCGACCGTTTTCGGAATACCGAGCGAGTATTCGATATACGACGAACACCATTGCGCCATCGTACATTCCGTCGCACCTCCGAAGAAGATGCAGAAGACGCACACGAGGAAGCGTTTGTCTTTGAGTACGGGAAGCACGTTTGACGCTTTTTTGGGTGTAGTAAGGTCGGGAAGCGGCGCCCTTTCAAAAAGCAGACACGCGGCAAGCGGAATGAGAAGCCACAAAAGCGACATTATCTGCCAGTTGACGCTGCCGAAAAAGCGGAAGAAAAGCGTGCTTATGACGATAACGAAAACCACGCCCCACGCATAAGTCGAATGGAGCTTGCTCATATCTCGGTAAGGATCGTCGGACGGTATCGCCGCAAAAAGCGGACTGATAAGTACCTCCGCAAGTCCGCCGGATGACGAAAAAATGAGCGTTCCGCAGAGCAGACAGATATATTCGTATCCTTTGAAAACGGGCGCAAGAGTAAAAAGAAGCAGACCGGCAGCGGAAAGCACCGGTGTCAGCTTTACGACCTTTTTAATGTTGAACTTGTGTGAATAGAACGAAAAAGCAAGGTCCATACCAAGCTGCGTAATGAAATTTATGAAAATCAGCGTGCCGAGCATCGAAAACGAAAGTCCGTAAAGATCGTGGAAAGTTATGAAAAGCAGCGGCGGAAAGTTTGCCACCACGGACATCGTTACGTTCACGATATAGCAGGCGTATTTTGTTCTTTTGTAATTGCTGTCAGACATTATGAAACTACCTCGCAGATGATACTGAATGATACCACAAAAGGCAATGTTTTGCAATATCATTATATGCAAAACTTTCAGATCCGAAAAAGGGTTTTCCCCGATTTCGGATCTTTCTTTTACTGTTTTGCTTTGTTTCTTTCGATCAGTATCTCGATGCAATGTATCATTCTGTCGATCTGTCTTACCGCGTTTGAGGTATCGGTTTTGCTGCCGAAAAGGGAAGCAACGTCGTCTTTAAGACCTTGGGTTTCGTCAAGGAGAGACGCCAGATACTTTGCTTTATCGCTTCCGTCAAGCGACAGACACTCGTTTTTCCATTTTGCAACGGTATCTTTCAGCTTCGCTTCATCGGCTGAGGTAATGGCGTTCTGCGACACGAACAGAGACGAATATTCGTTATAATATTCCGATATCGCGTTTATCATACCTTCCGCATCGTCCGTTCTTACCGACTTGCTTTGCGAAAGCGTCCTTGCAAGCAGGTTGGACGAAATATCGAAATACGAGAACGAGAACACGGAAAAGCCGTCGGCGGATGCGTTTCTCGCTTCACCGGGCTGATATATCAGCGTGTCCCACGGAGTACCGCTGAATGCGGAAATGCCGGTCGAATAGAAGCATTTGCCTCTTGCGATGTTCGCAAATGACGAAGCGTTGCGGCGAACGTATGAATTGTCGCCGGTGTAGGTCATCGAAACAAGCTCGTCCATATATCCGTTCTTCACCCATTCGGCGGGATCCTGGAAAAGCTGTGACGCAGTCGTCCCGGGTTCGGGATAAACGGCTGCCGAAAGAACCGCGTCCGGGTGCTTCTCGTCCAGCATATCGCGTATCTCACCGACGTAAGACGTGATTATGTTTTTGCGGAAGTTTATCCAGGACTTATACAGTTCACCGGAAACGAGAGTTTTCGGATCGACTGACGTATTTTCGCTTTCCTGCCACGCCTTTATTATATCGTCGTTGTAGCCGAAATCGTATTTGCCGTAATTGAGTTCGGGAAAACGGATATAATCGAGGTGTATTCCGTC
>JAZUKE010000052.1:0-2085 GCA_045643125.1 Eubacteriales bacterium | reverse complement strand
AACCGGTGCGACAGACTCCGATGGAGTAAACAGCACATCTCAAGCCCGCTCAGCCGCAAGGCCGGGCATTTTTCTATGTTTTTCTATGTTTTTTTAGTCAATCATTTATTGATACTTGCGTAGAATTTGTTGATATTCCGGATTCTGCAAAAGCTCGGCGCGTCTCTTTGAAGGCGCGCGAAGCAGATGATCAATCTGCCATCCGAGCAAATCCTTTTGATATTCAGGGCGATTGTCATACACACTGAAAAGGGGAGGCAGTTCTTTCATTTTCGCTCCAATTTCTTTTAGTGCCTTGAGATGAGCATCTACGACCGCAATCACCTGCGCATCCGTTCCACCGCGGAAGCAAAGATCGTTTTCCATTCTTCCAAGGAACGATTCCGCAACAACGAGGAAAAACGCATCGTTTGTTTTTTCGTATGTGTCCATCATCAGTTCTCCATATTGCAACGACCGTTCCGTCTTTTCCTCCATGGAAAGATCGGGGGCGAAAAAAACGGTTCTACCAAGCTTGTCGGCGGCAAAATCGGCAAGTTCAAACATATTTTTCCGCACATAGAAATAGTATTCGTCCGTATCTTTTGCAAAAAGCTGTTCTGCTTTTTGCCCGTCGGTCGCAAACCAATTTGCAAATTTGGTATGATAGATTTCGAGTGCTTCTTCCGTTTTTCCTTCGGCGTGAAGGATTTTTGCACGCATATTCCACGCCCCGAGACGGATACCTTCATCTGTGCATCCTTCAAGTATTTTTTCACATATTGCAAGAAATTCGTCTTTGTGGGCAATCAAAACGGCAGGATCATTGTCTGCTGATCCTCCACAGATATCCCACAAATAGTAGTGCATGATTCGGTAATCGTTTGGATAATCATGATACGCTTTCTCGATGATTTTGCGACCTGCTTCGGTGAACCAATGCTTTTCATAAAGAGCAACCACTTCATCAATCTTCGCCTGCACCTTTTCCTGATCATAACCCATCAGTTCGTCGAGGCTCACGCCGAAATAAAAAGCGAGCGGCTGAAGAAGCGTAATGTCCGGATACGTTTCTCCGCGTTCCCATTTACTGACGGCAGCACAGGAAACGTTCATAACGGTGGAAAGCTGTTCCTGCGTGATTCCTTTGGCGATACGCAATCTTTTCAGGTTTGTTCCAATGTTCAGTTCCATATTGTGTTCTCCTTGATAAAATAGTAAGCTGACGTCCGCTTCTGAGTCTATTATAGCAGAAAAAAGAAGGAATGTAAAGGCATCGGTAGGATAATTGAAATAAACCACAGGTTAAAAAATGATAGCCAAATGATAATTGTTTGATAACAATTCGGCTTTCTCTGGATATTTCAAATAATAAAGGTATAATGTGTTTCAAAAGGGAGTGATGAAATGCAGAAAAGACGAAAAAACGGACAAGGACTGATCCGTCAGCGAAAGGACGGCAGATGGGAGGGCAGATGCGTCGTCGGTTACGATGAAAAGGGACTGCCGATCACGAAAAACGTCCTTGCCAAGACCAAACGCGAGACCGAAGAAAAGCTCAAAGCCCTACGGGAAAGCGTAGAGAAACCGGTCGTCAAAACCTCTGCGGATATGACGTTTGGGGAGTATATCGACTATTGGTATCGCAACTTCTGTGAGATCTCGATCGCCGAGACAACGAAACACAAATACCAAAACGAGATCTATAAACACATCATCCCCGGCATCGGAAAGATCCCGCTGATGCATCTGAAAAAGAGCGATCTCGAAAAGTTCTACGCCGAGCAGATGAAGACCGGCAACCTCGACCGCAATGGTGTCGGCGATAAGAAACTCTCGGGCGCGGTCATCCGTTCGATGCATACGCGTATCAAATCCGCGCTCGACCAGGCGCAGAAGGAAGGACTCGTCAACCGGAACGAGGCGATCGGGTGCAAACTCCCGCCGAAAAAGAACAGGGAGGTCGAAATCCTCAGCCACGACGAACTGCGTCGGCTTCTGATCCAGGCAAATGCCGAGGGCTTCTACGAAATGATCCTCCTCGCACTTGCCTCGGGTCTCCGCCGGGGACAATTGCTCGGACTGCGGTGGGAAGACATCAACTTC
>JAZUKE010000051.1:0-24790 GCA_045643125.1 Eubacteriales bacterium | reverse complement strand
TTTACAAAAACATCTAAATCACTAACTCAATTTTTCCAGCCGGATTTTTCATGCAAAGATATGTTCTCTCGCACGCTGTCAGCACTCCGAGTGAGCGATTTGAATGTCAGCAGATATGCGAAAAAAACCTGAAACAGGCATAGTAGACAATCCTATTTGCAAGCAAACATCATCATAAGTTGCTTTGTAGCAATGAGATTGATGTCATCGGTATTTATGCTTTTATTTAATTTCTTCTTCTCGAACACTACCATGATAGTTTGCAGGAATATTTATTGTTTGATCATTTATAAATATAGTTGTATCACTCCAACTTATTTTATAATAACCACTATTATAAGATTCAAATTGACCCCACATATGCACACCCCAATCATTTTTATAAAAATATACTTGATCTCCAGGTTTTAAACCTTTTGGGTTATCGCTTTTATCATTACCACCATTGACTTTTTCTAATTCTTCATCTTTTAATTCAATGTTTTTCTTTTCTTTTGACATAGGGTTTACCTCATTTACATATATTTTATCTTATTCTGTATATGTATACGATAGTTTAGGTAAAAAGTATATAAATATCTATTATTTTTTTAAAAAGACTCAGCTATATTCTTTATAAATCTTATTCTTTGCTTCTACGCTACTGACTTGGGTGAACACCGCCCTTCTTCACATAGGTAAGTTCTATATCATACCCGAGAGCCTCCATCATCTGCACAAAGGTTTTATTTACAACAGTGTCGGATTTCTTGATGATCCTGTTAACATAGGATTTAGTCGTTCCGATCTCCTCAGCAAGCTGAACCTGCGTGGTTTCGCCTTCAATGCATTTCACCTTAACATCCAATTCAATGTTGTTTTTGACCATAACTTTCCTTTCTGCAATTCGTTGCACTATTTGGATAACTTATTGTAACACTTGCTCATACTCTTTTTCAATGTACGAATTGTTAATTTTTTTGCCCGGCGTATAGTAAAATATATAGAGCAAAAAAAGGGTCTCGGCTTAACCGCCCAAAAGCGGCATAATTACCGAAACCCTTTGATTTCAAGGCGTTTTCTCAATCTTTACTTGTCTACTCTTGACATCAAGACTACCGTCTCCACATGCCTCGTAGCAATGAGATTGATGTCATCGGTATCAGGAAACATATCTACCGATTTTGACCGTTTTCTCCGTTTGCGGAAACATATCCAAAAATCATCTGTTTGTGGGAACATATCAACAAACAGACGTTTTGTCAAAAGACTCACATATACTAAAACATATCTTATTCTTTAACTCACTTTAGGTAAGCACAAACCTTGTTGACACTGGTGGCTACAAAGCTAAAGAATGAAGTTCCTAGCAATTCTCTAAACATATGTGTAGTTGAAAAAGGTATTTTTTTCTTAGTGATTAAATTTACATTCACCGTTTTCTTTTACACTGCAAGCATCTGATTCCCAGCCTAAACAGTCCGCTTTACACGATACTATTTTGCCACTCTTACAAACCCAATTATAATCATATAAGCCACCTATAACTTGTTTTAATTCTTTATCTTTTAATTCAGCTGTTTCTTTCTTTTCTTCTGACATAATGTTCACCTCTTATTTAAGTATATTCTATCTTGTCTCATATATGTATACGAAAATACTTATGAAAAAGTATACAAAAATCGATAATATTTTATTGAAAAAGAGTTAGATATATTCCTTATAAATCTTATTCTTTGTTTCTACGCTACTGACTTGGGTGAACACCGCCCTTCTTCACTGCAGAAAGTTCATCATGCATGGCTCGTAGCCGCTCTTGCAAAAAACCTCTGTGATCTATATCAGTATCAATTGGTTTCTCGCTCGGTTTTATCGATATACTTAACGCAAACCATAATTTCTGTAGTCAAAGCAATTATAAGCTGTCCGACTACATCAACAAGATACAGATTGAAGCCTTCAAATTCATTTGTGATGAAGAAGAATGAAATCAGCGAATACAGATTCAATACCACCAATGTGATTGATACTATGTTTGATTTTACTTTTCCATAGTCTTTAGCTGCGATGATAAATATATATGCTACCAGAGTCATTACCATTATAAAAGAACGGAAAGGTGTAAATACTGCTCCCCGGCTGAAAAGCGATGTATATCTGAGAATCTCGGAAATGCCAAGGAACCACAAAAATGCCTTATAAAACATATGCGCACTTTTCTTGTAACCTTTGATAAGGTAAACAGTGCTTACAGCCAGTGCGATAACAGACGAAATGAAGGATAAAATGTCTGTAAGTCTTGCTCCGCGACTAAAGAAAATCAACCATACAGCATATAACGCGATACCCACGACAACCAGAATCAAATGCAAAATCCTGATCGGAATAATTTTCTTGTTTTCCATAATTGTGATCCCCTTTTTTTATAATAATTTTTGAACTGACATACGTCAGAGTGAAGCGAGGTGGGAGGACTCGGATATATTCCTCATAAATCTTAATTCATCGGTTTTGAACCAATGAATAATCTACCGTTGTTAGTATACAACACTTTTGGGCGAATGTAAAGACAAAATTGAAAAAAACAGGAAATTTTTAAAAATACGATTGCCGACTTAAAAAGCCGGCATTATGGTATATTATATCAAAAATCGTATTCGAGCAGAGCGACACATTCCATGTGACTTGTGCGCGGGAACATATCAAAAAGCGAGATTTTTTCGAGTTTATACTTTTCGCCGAGCAGTTTTACGTCGCGGGCGAGTGTATCGGGGTTGCAGGAAATATAGACGATTTTCGGGATCCCGCTTTCGAGTATCGCTTTCACCGTGTCTTCGCCAAGCCCCTTTCGCGGCGGATCGACCGTCATCGCCGTGGCTTTGCCGAAAAGCTCCGTGCAGCGTTTTATGCCCTCGGAAGCGTCCGCGCAATCGAAATGAAAGCTCTCCATTCCGTTTTCTTCGGCGTTCACTTTCGCGTCTTCGACCGCTTCGGGGATTATCTCGCAGCCGTAAAGCTTCGTCTTTTTGCCGACGGTGCATATCCCGACCGTACCCGTGCCGCAGTAAAGGTCTATCACAACGTCGTTTTCGGAAGACGCAAGGTATTCGCCTGCGCGGTCAAACAGCATTTCGGCAGTCTCGGTATTGACCTGGAAAAACGACCGCGGAGATATCGAAAACGTCCGTCCGCAGAGCGTTTCGGTGAGTTTTTCCTTTTCCGACACTTTCTCGGTAACGTCACCGAAAATGACGTTCGTGTTTTTATCGTTGTAATTGACGTATGTACCCGTGACTTTGTCGAAGCGTTCCATAAGAGCGGCGCACACGTTTCTGAGACGTTCTGTCGTTTTTCTGCCGTTTACGACAAAGCAGACCGAAACCTTGCCTTTTCTGTTCGTCCGGAGGCATATATGGCGGACGTACCCTTTGCCCGACGTTTCGTCATAAGCGGAAAGCTGACATTCGTTGAGGAGAGAGACGGCTTCCTTAAGCACGTCGGTCATTTCGCTTTTCTGCGTCAGACAGTCGGACACGTTCACGACGCGGTGGCTGTGCTCCGAGAAAAAGCCCGCAAACAGTTTGCCGTCCTTTCCCTTTTCCACGGGATAACGCACGTTGTTGCGGTAGCGGTCTTCCATTGCGGTCTCGACGCAGTTTACGTCGATATCCATCGACGCATATCTGCGGAACGCTTCCTTGACGTGTTCGAGCTTGATGAGCTTTTCTTTTTCGTATTCTATGTGTCTGAAAACGCAGCCGCCGCACTGCTTGTAGCATTGGCAATCGACTTCTCTTCTGTAAGGCGACGCCTTTTCGAGGCTGTCAATGGCGGCGATATCGTAAGAGGACGTTTTTTTTATGACGAACACGTTTGCTTCGTCGCCCTCGACTCCTCCCTTTACGAAAAGAGTTTTTCCGTTGTCTTCTTTTGCGACACCGGCGCCCATATTGGTCATTCCCGTGATATTTACAGTAAAAATTTCGTTATTTTTCGACATAATGTATTCCTTTTGCGGAAAAAGTATGATATAATCAAAATTGGGTGAAACGAATGAAACAACGGAAAAGAAACTCCGCACTTTCCCTGAACTTAATAAAAAAATCAAAATACACCATTATTTTTGCATCGGTACTGATAATTCTCGTTATAGCTTCGGTAATCGCGGTAGTTCTGATCTCGCGTTCCGGCTACGGTGAAATATACGACGCATCGGAAGAAGAATCGGCTTTCGTCTCCGACGGGACGGTCTGCGTGCGGTTTCTTGACGTCGGTCAGGGAGACTGCATACTCATCACGTCAAACAACGGCAAAAACGTCGTGATCGACGCGGGTACATACGAGCATCCCGGGTGTGCGCTGTCGCTGCTCGATTCATACGGAGCAGACGAGATCGAATATCTGATACTCACGCATCCCGATGCCGACCATATCGGCGACGCCGACGACATCATCGACGGCAAAACGGTGAAAAACATCATTCTCACCAACGAAAGCTCCGACACGGAGACTTACGGTTCTTTTATGTCTTCCCTCAAAAACGCGGAAGATATCAATATCATCATCGGATCTTACGATCTTGAGTTTTACGTCGGCAGCGTGAAATTTTCCGTTCTGTCGCCGTCGGACGTTATCGTTCCTTCTTCCAACGACAGCAGTATCGTCGTTATGGCGGAATACGGCAAGACGCGATTTCTTTTCACCGGCGACGCCGAAACGGCTGCCGAAGAAGAAATGATAAAGATTTTCGGCAAAAAGCTGAAATGCAATGTGCTGAAGATCGCTCACCACGGCTCGTCTTCGTCGTCTTCGGAGCGATTTCTGAAATACACGTCGCCGGACTGCGCGGTGATATCCTGCGGAGAAAACAACGGCTACGGTCATCCGCACGACGTTATAATCAAACGTCTCAAAAAGCTCGGAATAAAATATTATCGCACCGACAAAAGCGGAACGATAACATTCATAACCGACGGAATTACTATTGAAAAAGCGACGGAACGCTGAGTACACAGCTTTCTATAACGAAAGACGCAATGATACCCAAAAGAACAGCCGACAACAGGCAGCAGATAAAGGTCAGCACATTCCCCAAACGGAAGACGCTGACTTTTGATTTTGTCGCCGAATAAGAGAATACGAGAAATACGGTAAGCCCCGCCATTACCAGCGTGAAAATGAGCATTTTTTCGGGTATCTGCGCCACGCCGATGCGGTACATAAAATACGTTTCGGCAAAAGCGATGACTGCAAGAGGAACGACGCAGAACGCCTTTATTCCTCTTTTGAAAAGGATGAATTCGATAAGGAAAAACTGCAGACCGATCAGGCAAACCAGACCGAGATACAATATCCCGCGTGCGCTGTGTGCAATGCCGTAAACTCCCCAATAGGATATCGCGTTCATCATCACGACGTAAAACGTGCTTTTGACGGTTTCTCCGCTTTTTTCGAGTTTAACGAAGGTGTCATCGTTTGCGGCAAGTTTCATTATCCAGTCATAGATAAAAAGGCAGAGAGATATACCGACGCATACGAAATAAATCATATATTTTTCCATTATACGTTCCTCCTTATCGCCGAGCCGAAGACCTTCGGATATGTGAATCTTTCAATGAACGGAGTGAACACGTTCACGACGAGTACGGCGAAAAACTCGGCATAGTTGGGAACACCGAATTTGCGGAATATCACTACTCCTACGGCAAGCAGGAACGCAAATATCACACGTCCGAGACTTGTTGTCGGAGTCGTCGTATAGTCATTGAGCATATACAGAAGTATCAGCATAGTGTTGCCCGCGAAAAGCTCGATCTCGACGAACTGTGTCGGCTCGCAGTCGGCATACGAAATGAGAAGTGACAGCGCCATCACGGTGATGACGTAAGTGAACGCCGAATTGAAATGCACCGTGCGTCTGAAAAGCAGGAAAACAAGCCCCAATATCAGCAGAAGCGAAGAAAGCGCCCCTATCGTTCCCGGAGCAAGTCCGTAAAATTCATCCATTATCGTGCCGGGAGACGCTATCCCCTGGCGCAGATTGTCAAGTGCGGTCGAAACGCGCAGTCCGCTTATGCTTTCATCCGAAAGCGTAAACGCAAACGGCGACAGACGGACGAGCGGTTTTGTGAAGAAAGTCATCTTTTCCGCAAAGAAAATATAAGACAGACATATCCCCGCAGCGGCAGGATTGAGCAGATTTTTTCCGGCTCCGCCGAAAAGGCCTTTTGCTATGACTATCCCTGCAAACGATCCGAAAGCGGGAAGCCAGAGCGGTACGGTGACCGGCAGCGAAAACGCAACGACGATGCCGGTGATGATGCACGAAACGTCGAAGGTGCGAGACGAACGGAAAAGCAGTCTTGTAAAGCAAAGCTCCGAAAGCATCGCCGTGAGAACTGATACGAAACAAATGGTAACGCATCGCAAACCGTAAACGTAAACGCTCCACAGCAAAGCGGGAAGCGACGCGATAACGACGTCAAGCACTACCGTATGGACTGAATCGTTATGCCTTATGAACGGGGCGCGCATAATATTCTTCATCAGTCGTCCTCCCCTTCATCGAATATATATTCGGTGACTTTTTTCTCGTCTTTTTCGTCTTTCTCGTCTTCTGTCTCTTTGACTTCTTCGGTATTTTCGCTTACGACAGTTTCTTCGGCTTTTTCCGGTTCTTCCGGCACTTCTTTCTCTTCCGGTCCATTCGTTTCGTCGGTATCGGCACTGTCGGACGCGAAAGAAGCGTAGACCGTACTCTTTCCGGAAAGTGCCTTTTCGCTCCGTATCTCGCCGAGCAGATCGACTTTGCCGGGGCAGACGAACGAGCAGACGCCGCATTCTATGCAGTTGAAAATGCCCATCCTCTCGTTTTCGTCATATTTGCCGAGTTCATAATTTTCGTGGAATTTGAACGGTGTCAGGTGCATCGGGCACATCATAGTGCATCTCGCGCACTTGATGCAGTCGCCGATATGATAATTCTTTTCCTTCAGTGCAAGGATGGTATTCGTATCGGCTTTCACGGGTGCGTCTCCGTTCACGAGGTATCCGTTGAGCGTGCCGCCGACGACATAAGCCACGCTGCCTTTACGAATGACGCCGGTTTCACCGAAAAGATACGATATCGGCGTTCCTATGGGAACGCGGAAATTCATAGGCGTTTCAACGCATTTGCCCGAAACGGATACGACTTTAGTGACAGTCGGAAGCCCGGTGTTGAACGACTCGAAAAGGTTTATCACCGTTTCGGCGGAAAAGAGCGGATAGCCTTTTTCCCAAAGCTCGGTGTCACGCGGGTACTCGGTCTTATATATCGCGTTGAAAAGCAGGTATTCGTTCCCTGCCGGATATTTTTCAGCCACTTCCGCAAAGACGAAACGGCTTTTGTCGGTGAACTGCTTTTTTATGGCGTCGATACTGTCGCCGTCGTTTTTCACGACAGCGATGACGCACTTCATTATGCCCATCCCCTGCATTATCAGTTTTATGCCGAGGACGAGTTCCTTTGCCTTTTCTTTAATAAGGGCGCGGACGTGTCCCGACGACGGATCGGATTCGATGCAGTTGATAATTATTCTTTCCGCTTTTCCGTAGGAAGCAAGAAATTTCTTATATACGGGGATCCCCGAAAAAGCACCGCGGATGCCGTACTTTTTGGAAAACTCCGCAAGACGTTCTATGTCGATGTCGTAGGCGGAACGCGGTCTTGATTCATCGGCGTCAGCCGAAAGACGGTTCATATCGTTGCTTATGACGATACGCTTTTCGTCCGCTTCTACGACCGTACCGGAAACGGATGCCGCCGTGATAAAGCCGTCCGCGTTTGACGCGACGGTATCGTATCTGCGAACGCTGTCGCCTACAGCAACGCAGGGCACTTCACCGTTTTCGAGATAAATGAATACCTTTTCTGCACGGTCGAAATTGGTGATGGGCGCGTTTTTTGTGTTTTTATATTCTTCGAGACGATAACCGCCATGAAAATTCAGAGCCATTTTATATACTCCCTTCAAGATAACATTATATACCAAGCACAAATAAATTGCAATATTAAAATTAGACTTGTTTTTTTAATAATTTTGTAGTAATATATAGGCGTGACAATTTGCGTGTATTGGAGGTATCATCTTGCAGCTTACCGAAAAACTTGATATAAAAGTCTTTATTCTGTTTTTACTTAAAAATATAAAAGAGCCGCTTGAATTCACTTTGATAAACGATATAGTCGTGCAGGATGAATTTGTCAACTGCTTTGACTTTTCGATTTGCTTCGGCGAGCTTGTCGAAAGCGGTCAGATAGATGAAATTCCCGACGACAAAAGCAACAAATACGTTATCTCAAAGCTCGGTGAAGAAGCGGTGGAAAACGTGGAGATGCGCCTTTTTACCACCGTGCGCGAAAAAGCGCTTCGCTCGGCACTGCGGCTTCTTGCCTTTTACAAGACCGGCAGCAAGATATCGTCGTCGATCACCGAAACGGACGGCGGTTATATGCTCAACTGCAAAATAAAGGACAGCAAAAGAGACCTGCTCGATCTGCACGTCTTCCTTACGGAAAAGTATTACGCCGAGACGCTGCGGGGCAATTACGACGAACACGCCGAATATATTTACAAAGGGGTATTGGCTCTGCTTTCCGGCGACGTCAATTATATTTTCGATGAATGATATCAAAGGCGTCATCGACGCATTGTATACCGAATATCCGCTTCTTGAATGCGGGCTCGAAGCGGGGGAAGATCCGTTCAGATTGCTGATAATGGCGATCCTTTCGGCACAATGTACCGACAAAAGAGTGAATATCGTATCCGTTCCGCTTTTTGAACGCTTCCCGGACGCAAAATCCATCGCCGAATCAAAAGAGGGCGAGCTTGAAGAATACATACGTTCCGTTGGACTTTACAATTCAAAAGCAAAGTCGATACGCGCCTGCTGCCGCACTCTCGTCGAAAAATTCGACGGAGTGATACCGTCGGCTATGGAAGACCTGCTGACTCTCGGCGGTGTAGGCAGAAAGGTGGCAAACCTGATACGCGGCGACGTTTTCGGACTCGGCGGCATCGTTGCCGACACGCATCTGATACGCATAACCAACCGTCTCGGGTTTGTTTCATCGACCGATCCGTACGTCGTGGAACGCACGCTCGATCCGCTCGTACCGAAAGACCTTCAATCGGGATTCAGCCACAGGCTCGTCAATTTCGGGCGTGAGGTATGCACGGCACGGAATCCGAAATGCGAAAAATGTTTTTTCAAAGCAAAAGGGCTTTGCAATTTCAACATAAATCAAAACGGAGGCAGCGTATGAAAATTTATTCCATTTCCGACGAATACCTTGAAGTCAAGTTCACCGACTTCGGAGGAAGAATACTTGAAATAAACTCGGTATATTCGCCGTACAATCTCGTGCTTCAATATCCGCCGATCTATGACGCAAACGACGTGAAGCATCAGGACGAAGACGGCTACGAAAACGACGATATGTATATCGGCGCGATCGCGGGCAGATACGCCAACCGCATTGCAAACGCCTCTTTCTCACTTGACGGAAAGCCCTGCCGTCTTGACGACAACGACAACGGCAACTGTCTGCACGGCGGATTTGACGGTTACAGTTCAAGGCATTTCGACGTTGAGTGTTCGCACTCGACTGCGATGCTGACGCTTTATGACGAAGAAGGGATTTTCCCGGGGAACGTCGAAGTTAAGATAAAATACTCCGTCATCGGCTCGTCGCTTATGATACAGTATCAGGCAAAGACGGATTTCCCGACCGTTATCAACCTTACCAACCACACCTATTTCGCTCATAACGGAAGCATCGACGACTGTATCGCGCATTTCAACGCGGATTTCTATACGCCGCTCGGTGAAAATATGATTCCGACGGGTGAAATCAGAGGTGTTTTCGGCACTCCGTTCGACTTTACCTCCCCGAAAGAGATAGGAAAACAGATAAACGCCAACGACATCCAGCTTGCCAAAGCGGGCGGATTTGACCATAACTTCGTCATCAGCGGTGAAGGACTGCGCAAAGCCGCGTCGGTATATATGCCGGTGAACGGTGTTACCCTCACGGTATCGACGACAATGCCGGGATTCCAGTTCTACACCGGGAATTTCCTGCACGAGCCGTTTGAAAAACGCGAAGGCTTCTGCCTTGAAACACAGTATTATCCCGATTCCCCGAACAAGGACAACTTCCCGTCCTGCGTGTTCACTCCCGAAAAGCCGTTCAGAGGAAAAACGATATTCTCATTCACTCCCGGCGATACCACGGCAGATATCCGGGAATAAGACAGATTTGAAAAAGGATTTCCGCGCGCCCAGACAGGCTGCGCTGAAATCCTTTTTTGAGTGAAATATTGCTTCACAATGTGAAATGAAATAAATCCTACACGGGAACTCCTACACACGGGAACTCCTCCCCACGCCCGCAGGCATTTCACACGCCACAGGCGTATTTCACGCGCGAAGCGCATTTCACAAATCCCGTAAGGGATTTATTTCGTTGCGTAGTGTTCTGAAGAACACTACGCAAGCGGATATCTGTCGGCGCGCATAGTATGGCGCAGAAGATAGATAGCGTCGGCAGTGTTTACTTGTCCGTCACCGTTGACGTCGCCGCTTTGAGCAAGCGGATATCTGTCGGGGCGCATAGTATGGCGGAGGAGGTAGATCGCATCGGCGGTATTTACTTCGCCGTCGCCGTCCAGGTCGCCTCTTTCGGCAGCTTCTTCACCGAAGACGCGAAGCTCGCTGAGCCAGAGGAAATTGCCGCTTATCGTGAAATCGAATCTGACGTACCTCGCCTTTACCGTTTCGGCAAGGACAAGCTCAAATTCAGCCGTTTCCCAGGAAGAACCGTCGAATTTCGTCATTTCGCTTTGTCCCGCAAGAGTAAAATCTTTTCCGTTTTCGGAAACATAGATCTTGACCGCGGCGTTTTTCGGGCTCTTTATTCCCCAGCCGTCGTTGCCGTACATATCGTTCCAGATCTTTTTGATCTCGTACACCTTTTCAAGGTCGATCGTTATGGACTGACTGCTTCCCTTGTAGCAGCCGCACTGTCCGTCGCTTCCGGAAGCGGCAACGTCACCGTTGGTGAACTTATAAACGCAGTTTCCGTCTTTGATATCAAACCAGGTGTCGCTCGAATATATTGCGCCGGTGGCAGTATATTTTTTGCCTTCGGCTATATTTTTATAAGTTTTGCCGTTTTCGGTGTAGGTGTTGTTTGCATTGTACGTCACGGGAATGTATTCCGTTTCTTCTGCCAATGCGGCACATTCCTGAAGATGCTTCACGGTCGTTTCGTCAAGATAGGCGGTGTAGGTGTTGCCCACGGGAGATTTGCCGAAAATGGTATACATAAGCGAGCAGGCAATAAGATAGCTTCCCTCGGGAGAATGGTGTCCCATATCTTCGGCGTAAAGATTTATCTCGGGATAATCTCTGTATGCGTAAATATAGGCAACTGCGAGAGGCGAAACGAGGCAGTTGTATCTTTCGCCGAGCTTGGTGTAGTTTTTGTAGTGTTTTTCGCCGTTGGCGCGCATCTGTTCAAAGGTTTCGGCAGCGGAATAGCGCATATAAAGGACCGGCTCGGCTCCGTTTGCCTTTGCGAGCGGGATAAGCACGTCAAGTGCGGGGCTGCTTATTTCAAATGATTCGCCGGCAGCGCCCTGGAAAACGATATAATCGTATTTGTTGTTTTTGAGTTTGCTGCGGTATGCTTTTCCTCTTTCGTGAGTTTCATCGGCAAATTCGTACAGATACGCGCTGCCGAACGTGCAGTAATCGACCTTTACTTCGATGCCGGCGGCTCTGCAAAGCGCTCTGAATTTTATCGGCGTGCCGTTGAAATATGTCGAGCTGTTGCCTACGAAAAGGACTCTTTTTGCAGCATCCGATACGGCGGGAGCCTTGTTGTACCACAGTTTCAGCTTCATATTCTTCTGATCGAACGAAGCGTAGATCTCGCGGTCAATGGTCATCGTGGCGTTGTAGAGCATAGCGTTTTCCATTGCCTGTGTCTTGACCGTGTTGAGCTTGCTGATGTTCGAGTTCGTCGTGGTGCTGAACAGTACGGCAAAGCCTTTGGGCGGAATGGTGATAAAGGTCTGACAGCTGCCGTAAACGCCGTCGGTACTCGGCATAAGGTCGCCGCCCGCTTCAATGATGAGCCCGTCGGAATTGAAGATCATAATGTTTGCTTTGCTCAGACCGTAATCGACGGTTTTGATCTTCTTGGGGCTTGTCGTGTCGTTAGTCGCCACTATGACTTCGCCGGAATTGACTTTGCGGTTGACGGCGGTCACGGTGACCTCGTAATTGTAATCGAATTTTTCTTCGGCGCCCGTCACGATCACGCAGGCAGAAAAGACGAAGATGAACGCAAGAACAACTGACAGTGCATTTTTCATTTTTATTTCTCCTTTTCTTTTTTTATCAATGCCGCTCCGATAAGTCCCGCTTTGCCGAACAGCGGTGAAATGAAGCAGTTGACTTCCGGAAGCAGGTATGGGGACAAGAGATCGGTGATTATCTCACCTTCGTTGATAAGTCCGCCGGTCAGCACGAACGCTTCCGGCATAAATATCTTGCAAAGGCTGTTGATTCCGTAAGCAAGGTGGAGTATGTACTCGTCGATGACTTTTTTCGAGACTTCGCAGCCGCGGTACATCGCCTTGAACGGAAGTCTGCCGCCGATGTTGCTGATCTCGCCGTCCGCCATCTGCATAAGTATGCTGTCGGGATTTTCCGATGCTGCCTTTCTTGCAGAAGCGACGAACGCCGTCACCGACGCATACTGTTCAAGACAGCCGCGGTTTCCGCAGGAACAAGGTCTGCCGTTCATATCTATGATAAAATGCCCGAGCTCGCCCGCACGGTTGTTGTGTCCGCGGTAGCACTGTTTGCCTATCATTATGCCGCCGCCGACGCCCGTACCGATCGTAAGCAGGATAAGATCGTTCACATCTCTTCCCTTTCCAGCGTATTTTTCGCCGTACAGAGCGCAGTTCGCATCGTTATCGAGATAGGTCTTTATGCCCGTTCTGCTTTCGATGATATCCGCGACCGGGGTATTGTCGTACGGGAGGTTTCCCGCTTCGGTGACAGTACGTCCGTCGCATATCCTGCCCGGCGAGCCGACGCCGACAGACTCGACGTCAAATCGGTTTTTCAGCGTGTTCACGGTGACGCACACGTCGGAAAGCATCGCGTCGATATCGTGCTTGTTCGTCTTGAATTTTATGTACTCGATCACGTTGTAGTTTTCGTCGATAACGCCTATTTTGACGTTTGTACCGCCTATATCAACCCCTATGAGCTTGCTCATACGTCTCGCCTCCAATAAATGTCATTACCGTATCGTAATTCCCGTCAAGGATCGCAATATCGGCTCTCTTCCCTTCCTCCAGACTTCCCGCAATATCGTCTATCCCGAGCGTTTCCGACGGATTCAATGACGACATTTTGCTGACCGAAACGGGAGAATATCCGAGAGAAAGCAGATTCTTTACGCCCTGATGAAGCGTATAGCAGCTTCCGGCGATACGCCCGCCCTCGACGGTGCAGACGCCGTTTTTCACCGTACGCTTCTTGCCCGCGATGATATATTCGCCGTCGCCAAGCCCGGAGAACACGCCAGAATCGCTTATCATATTTATTCTGTCATCGCCTTTTGCAAGATAAATGAGTTTTATCGCCGCTTTGTCAAGGTGAACGAGATCGCAGATCGCTTCGCATTTCATCCCCTCTTCGGTAAGACCGAAGCCGAGAAGTCCCGGTGAACGGTGGTGGAACGGAACTGCCGCGTTGAAAGTGTGGGTGATCTGTCTTGCACCTGTCTCGTATGCGCGGAGTGCCGTATCGTAATCCGCGGCGCTGTGTCCTATCGAAACGGTAACTCCGAGAGATACGGCAGTCTTTATCGTTTCAATTGCGTTTTCCAATTCGGGAGCTATCGTGATTATTTTAAGCAGTCCCTCGGACGAATCGTAAAGCCGTTTCATTTCGTCGGGCGACGGAAGCGACAGCCACGACGGATTCATTGAGCCTATGTATTTCGGTGACACGAACGGGCCTTCGAGATGGATCCCGCGGATGGATGCGCCTTTCGGCTGACGTTTGTACTCTTTTACGATGTTTTTTATCGCCTTGTGGGTATCGTCGAGCGGGAGACAGCGCACCGTCGCGCAGACCGACGTTATGCCCATTTCGGCTTCCTTTACAAGTCCTTTGTCGAATTCCTCGTTTTCGGAAGCAAATTCGGTGCCGAACGCACCGTGGATGTGCGTATCGACAAATCCGGGAAATGCGTACTTTCCGGCAAAGTCGATGCCGTCTTTTTGCGTTTTGCCGATTTTTTTGATAAGACCGTTTTCGATCTCGATATCGGTACATATCACACCGTTCGGTGTGACGGCGTTTACGTTTTTGAGTATCATAGTATCCTTCTTTTTTTATTGAATGGTTATGGTGACCTTTATTTCGCTTGATTTTTCAAAGCCCATATCGTAGTAGAATATGAACGTATCCGTTCCCTTGTAGCCTTTGGGCGCGTAGTATACGATCGCGTCACCGCCGTCGAAACGGAGTCCGCCGTATTTCGGCGACATCGCAAGCACCACTTCGCCCGCGTAATCCTCAAGGGCATCGGGGGCTTTGACCTTGAATCTTATACTCTTGTCCGCTTTGCAGCTGATCTCGATATCCTCGGTGCTTTCAACGGCTCCTTTGATATCCTCGACCGTCAGTTTTTCTTTTGCGTACAGATAGAGGTTATCGTAAACTTTTCTTGCGCTCGGATTTTTGGAGTATGCGCCTATGTGGAACGCACCGGGAACGCCGTTCTGATAATACATCTTCACGCCGTACATATATCCCGTCTCGACGCCCGCAAGCATATATTCGGTAAAGCGTTTTGCGTCTTCCTTGTTTTCGGGGTTGGTTATTTCCATTTCGACGCACATACCGAGGTTCTTGGTCTTTCTTGCGTTTTCATAGAGGATGTCTTTGGTCGCGGAGGAAGTGAACATATAGTTCGGCTGCATACAGGCAAGGTCAAAGCCGAGCGCTTTCCAGTCGGCGTAGCCGCCTGCGGTGTAATACGGTATCCAGAAAAGTTTTACGCCAAGCTCGTGAGCGTGATCCGAAGCAAATCTTATAAGCTCGGCTTCGTGCGGATCACCGTAGTTTATGAATTCTTCAAACCAATAAAATCCGCCGAAAGTGAGGTTTTCGTAATTATTTTCCTTAAATCTGTTGAATTCCTCGTCCATCAGCCATTTTATCGCCTTTTTGCGGTCTTCTATTTTTGAGAAGTCCTCGCTCACTCCGTCGCCGTCAACGTCGCCGAAATTGTTTTTGGTCGTATCGTCGGCGAGCGTTCTGAACGTATAGAGTATGGCGGTATATGCACCGACCTTGTAATCGGAAAGTCCGAGTTCCTTTTTGACGTTCCCGACGCACTCATTGAGTGCATTCATATTTCTGCCCGGATAGTAAATATCGTCAACGTAGAATTTCCAGCCGTTAAGATTCTTTGCGCTGTCATCGTAGTTGAAGCGCGTATAGGGCAGATAAAGGTATGCGTCAAAGAGAGTATCGACTATCTTGCCGTCCTTGTCGAGATATGCGACGTAAGGCAGATATTCGTCAACGGAAGCAAGTCCGCTCTCGGTGTGCGTATTTCCCTCCTTGAGACAGTTATACGAAAGAAGCATATTATGCACGCCGTTGAATTCATCGGGAGTGATATACGTCGTGGTATCCACTACTTCCTTGTCGGCGACAGGCTTTGAAGCGGATGACGCGTTCTTTTTGCCGTATATTTCGATCTCGTCCATATAGACGTGCGTGGTCACGGTGAAAAAGAGTTTGACGAATCTTGCCTTATACTCCTTGTCAAATCTGCCCTCAACTCGTGAAACGGCGGCAGTAGCGGCGGCTGACGGGTTTTCGGGAGAAAAGACGGTCTGCCATTCTTTTCCGTCAAGGGACACAAGCACTTTCACGTCGGTAGGAAAGTTTATGCTCGGTCCTGCGTCTTTAAGGAATCCGGCGCTTACTCCGCTCACGGAGGATATGCGTCCGAGGTCGAAGACGAACGATCTGTCACCGCCGCGGGTATTGTGGAACCAATCGGAGTTAGTGTACGAAGTGGAAGTCGTCTTTCTGCCGTCGGTAAGGATGGAAACGTTCACGGTGTTGTACCAATCGGTAGCAAGATCGCTCTGTATCGTATCTATCGAGAAAATATACGGCTTCTTCCCTTTTACAAGGTTTACTTCGGTGTCGTAGTCGGCTTCCGACGGATCCCAATACAGATCTTCGGTGACTTCGGGAAGCTCGCCCGTCCCGTAATATTCGGAAAGTGCGAAATATGCTTTGTCTTCGTTCGGTTTGTAGTCTTTTCCGTAAGCGATGACCTGGGTTTCGGTTATGAACATCCAGACGTTGTCGCATATACCAAATTCAAATCTGATATATCTTGCGCTTACACTGCCCTGGAGAAGCACCGAAAGATCGTACGTCCCGGTCGGGTTTGCGGTACGCGGCGCGTAAGTCGTGCCTACATTTATGTATTCATCGCCGTCAGAGGATATAGAAACGGCTATCGAATCGGGAAGTCCTATGCCGTAATCCAACTGATTGTAAAGAAAAACGTGAAATTCCGAAATGCCTTCTTTGACGTTTCCGAGGTCAAAATCAAGCTGCATCGATTCGCTGCGTGAATTATTGTAACCGGCAAAAGAGCTGCTGTCGAACTGAAGGGCAATATTGCCGTCGGTTATGAGTTTTCCGTTGTCCTTGTATGCCGGATCTGTCTCGCGCAGGCTTTTATACGAGCGTCCCCGTATCAGGTTTTCGCACGGCAGCGTCTTGTCCACCGGCATAAGCACGGAGTCGATGAGCTTGGTATATTCCGTTTCGACGACTTCGATGACGACCGGCTCTTCGGACGATTCTTCCGACACTTCGGACGATATTTCGGTCTCCGATACGGTTTCGGATGCGGTACCTTCCGACGGGGTTCCGTTATCCGTTCCGCAGGACGCAAGAAGCGTCGATATTATCAGTACGACGGCGAGTATAAAAGCTGTTTTTTTCATTCTTTCCTCCGTTTTCGATGTAAAAGCAAGCAAGGCATAGCTGAAAACAGACCTATGCCTTGATATTTTTATTCGTATTCAACCACGTTTACCCATTTTTCGAGAAATTCCTTTTCTTCGGGTTTTCCCTTCACCGACTGAGATGCGGCGACGATGGGCATCCATTTCTGGACATACTGTTTTGCGGTATCGCTTTTTTTGCAGAATTTTGCAAGGTATTTGTCGGCAAGAGCCTGCCTGCCTTCAAGGCAGAACAGCAGATACGTTCTTGCGGCGTCGGCAGACGCGTTCCCCTGTGTGGCGTGTGCCCAATCGATGACGAACGGTGTGCCGTCGGTCGAAATTATCACGTTTGACGGGTTGAAATCGCCGTGACAAAGCTTGGTATGCTTCGGCATACCGTCAAGACGTGTGTGAAGCTCGTATCTCGTCGTGGCGTCGAACGACGAAGCGCTTATCTTGCGCTGCATTTTTTCGATAAGACGTCCGAGCATAGGGCAGGTGCGCGAATGGATATCCATTTGGATATCCACGAAAAGGTCAAGATATTCGTCTTCCTTATCCGGGTTTTCGTCCATCAGAACTTTGAGCGTTTTGCCTTCGATAAAATCGTATTCTATCGCCCATTTGCCGTTGACTTTTTCGACCTCTCTGAGAACGGGTATATGAAGCCCCGTTTCTTCGACACGGGCTTGATTGAGTGCTTCGTTCAGTATATCGGATTTTGAAAAAGTATCGTCAAATACCTTGCAGAAGACGTCATTCTTACGGTAAAACTCTTTATGACCGCTTTTTGAAACGAGGTTTTCTTTGCTGAATTCCATCAGATCTCCTCCGATCTGCCGTAGTAAGCGTTAAGATACATCTGCTTTATTTCGGAAATGAGCGGATATCTCGGATTTGCGCCGGTGCATTGATCGTCAAACGCCTGCTCTGACATTTCGTCAAGACGCAAAAGGAAATCCTGTTCATCCGGGACATAATCGCGGATGGTCGGCTTGATGTTTATTTTTGCTTTGAGTTCGTCTATCATCGAAATGAGAGACGCGACCTTTTCGTCGTCGGTAGTTCCTCCGGCACCGAGGTAAGACGCGATCTCGGCGTATCTTTCCTTGGCTTTAGGATGGTCATACTGCGGGAAGGTACCCATTTTTGTGGGAACGTCAGCCGAATTGAAGCGTATCACTTCGTCGAGGAGAAGCGCGTTTGCGATCCCGTGAGGGATATTATGGAACGCGCCGAGCTTGTGCGCCATAGAATGGCATACTCCGAGGAACGCGTTTGCAAACGCCATTCCCGCCATAGTTGCGGCGTGAGCCATCTTTTCTCTTGCGGCAGCGTCGGTCTGACCGTTTTCGTAGGCACGCGGCAGATATTCAAAAATCATTTTAAGCGACCTGAGCGCAAGACCGTCGGTGAAATCGGTAGCCATAATCGAAGCGTAGGCTTCGATCGAATGAGACACGGCGTCGATACCCGAAGCTGCGGTAAGCCTCTTGGGGGAACTCATCATAAGGTCGCAGTCGACTATCGCCATATCGGGCAGCAGCTCGTAGTCGGCAAGCGGATATTTGATGTGCGTTTTTTCGTCGGTTATGACGGCAAACGGAGTGACCTCGCTTCCTGTTCCGGCAGACGTGGGAACGGCGACGAAATACGCCTTTTCGCCCATTTTCGGGAAAGTATAAGTCCTCTTTCTTATATCCATAAAGCGGAGCGCCATATTTTCAAAATCGGCATCGGGATGCTCATAAAGCACCCACATAATTTTTGCCGCGTCCATAGCGGAGCCGCCGCCGAGCGCGATGATAACGTCCGGCGAAAAAGACGTCATAGCCTTTGCGCCTTCGACCGCGCTTGCAAGTGTAGGATCGGGTTCGACATTGGAAAACGTCGTGTGGACGATCCCCATTGAATCGAGTTTATTTTCGATACCTCTCGTATAGCCGTTTGCGTAAAGGAACGAATCGGTCACGATAAACGCCTTTTTCTTTCCCATTTCTCCCAATTCGCCGAGAGACTGATCGAGACAGCCTTTTTTGATATAAACTTTTTCGGGTGTTCTGAACCAGAGCATATTTTCTCTTCTTTCGGCAACGGTTTTGATATTGAGCAGGTGCTTTACGCCTACGTTTTCGGAAACGCTGTTTCCGCCCCACGATCCGCAGCCGAGTGTGAGCGACGGCGAAAGGAACTGATTGTATATTCCTCCGATACCGCCGTGCGACGACGGAGTATTGACGAGAATACGGCAGGTCTTCATACGCGACGCAAATACGTCGATCACGTCACGCTTTGCAGCCGCGTCGAGATAGATCGATGAAGTGTGACCGTAGCCGCCGTCGGCGATAAGTCTTTCCGCTTTGGAAAACGCGTCTTCGATGTCGGATGCGTGATACATAGCAAGCACGGGCGACAGTTTTTCGTGAGCGAATTCCTCGGAGATATCGACTTCTTCCACTTCGCCGATGAGTATTTTGGTATTTTCCGGCACGAAAATACCGGAAAGAGCCGCGATCTTTGCGGCTTTCTGACCGACTATCTTCGCGTTCACGGAGCCGTTGATGATTATGGTCTTTCTGACCTTTTCGGTCTCTTCTTCGTTCAGGAAATAACAGCCGCGCGACGCAAATTCGGCTTTTACTTTGTCGTAAACGTCGTCAAGGACTATGACCGACTGCTCGGAAGCGCAGATCATACCGTTGTCGAACGTTTTTGAATGGATAACGGAATTGACCGCAAGAACGATATCGGCTGACGAATCAATTATTGCGGGAGTGTTGCCGGCACCGACGCCGATAGCCGGCTTTCCGCTCGAATACGCGGCGTTCACCATACCGGGACCGCCCGTGGCAAGGATGATATCCGATTCCTTCATAAGCAGATTCGTCATTTCAAGCGACGGTATATCTATCCAGCCTATGATGTCTTCGGGTGCGCCTGCACTGACGGCGGCTTCAAGCACGATCTTTGCGGCTGCGATGGTAGATGCTTTGGCTCTCGGATGAGGGCTGATTATCATTCCGTTCCTTGTTTTGAGTGCGATGAGCGTTTTGAATATCGCGGTAGACGTGGGGTTCGTGGTGGGGATCACCGCCGCGACAAGCCCTATCGGCTCCGCTATTTTCATTATGCCGTTTTCTTTGTCTTCTTCGATGACGCCGCAGGTAGCCGTATTTTTATACGCATTGTAAATATATTCCGAAGCGTAATTGTTTTTTATTACCTTGTCTTCGACGACGCCCATACCGGTCTCCTCGACCGCCGCTTTGGCAAGAGGAAGACGTGCCTTGTTTGCGGCAAGAGCGGCAGACGCAAATATGCGGTCTACCTGCTCCTGTGTAAATGATGCGTAGATGCTTTGTGCTTTTTTGACTTTTGCAATGAGTTCTCCGAGTGTTTCGACGGAGATTGTAACGGGATAAGTTTTTTCCATTTGATACCTTTCAGGGGGAGTGTTTTTACTCTGTAATAATTTCTGCGCTTCCGTGGATATCCCAAACGCTGTCGCTCAGTCCGTTTGAGAAATCGTCACGAAAGATGATGCTTCCGAAATGGTCGGTAATGACGATCTCCGCCGCTTCGATGATGCCTGCGGCTTCCCAAAGTCCGATACCGGCAGACGTGCTTCCGTTATCTTCGCCCGGTGTGAAATCGTAAGTATATACCTGCCAGTCGGTAGTTCCGTCATAGACCGCTCCGAAGTCGCTGTATTTGTAAAGCGAACCGTCGGTCGCGTACTGATACAGGTTTGCGTAAGCAAGTCCCTGGTCGGGATTTCCCACGCTTCTGTCAACGTTCTTGGCACGGGCTATGACTTTTACGGTGTATCTTTCGCCCGTTTTGAGTATATCGGGTCCGAAATACTTGTTTATGCTGCCGTTTCCGTGTTTATCGGCTGTCACGCGGAGATATCTCTTATATGCTTCGGTGACGACTTCGCCGCCGTATTCGCGCTCGTCTCCGTCGATATCGAGGGAGTCAACGAACAGCGCCTGCCCTATCTCGCCGCTGTCGTGAGTGACTTTTTTGCCTTCCACGGTGTAGTCTTCGATTCTGATATTGCCTATATGCCTTGACGACATTCCGATTATCGTATCGCGTTTGGACGGCGTACACAGGCAGTTCACGTTCGCCACGTTGATGTTTTCTATCGTTTTGCCGTAGTATGTGGCATAGTCATCGGAAAAGCGGAAATTTATGACCTGACCGTTCGTCATACGTTCGATCACGATATTCTGGAACGTGATATTGCGGAAGACGGCGTTGTCGGTACAGGTCAGCGCGAGCGCGCCCTTATAAAAGTCGCTCTCCTCGTGCTGTTCAAGCACGGTGATATCTTTGAAATTGATATCGTTGAAGATATTTTCGTAAGCCGGATACTTTGATTCCGGGCCTACGAGCATATTATGCGCCGCATCTGCCCAAAGTAAACAGTCTTCCATAATGACAGTCTGAATATCGAGGTATTCCGAATTGGCATTTCCTATCGACGAATCGGTCGCTTTGACGGATATGTTGTCGTCGGAATTGCGCAGAAACGAATCGTATATGAATACGTTGTGCGAATTGCAGACGTCTATTCCGTCGCCGTTGAAATACCAGGTTATTTCCTTGAAATCATTGACGTTCACGCCGTCGCATTTGTTGATGAACAAAGTCCAGGTGGGTGAATCAAGGAAGATGACTCCGTCGATGCGGACGTTATTGCATCTGTCAAACTCGCAGAGATGATGGCGGGAAGCGTTCAGTTTGTGGTCGAGCTTGCTTCCGCAGAGTATTCCTCTGCCGACAATGGAGATATCGTTTTCGTTCTTGGCGTATACCCTGCCGTAAACGACTGCTCCCGGTGCCAGATAAAGCGTCTGCCCTTTGCGAAGGCGGATAAAGTCCGCGTCGTGTTCTCCTGGGCCGTAATAGACTACGTTTTCATCTGTCGGATCGACGCCGTAATCGGTGATCCTGCCCGCGTAAATGAACAGATTGGTATATATGCCGTCGTCGAATTCGACGGAAAGCTTGCACGGCTCGCTTATCTCAAACACGGCGCTGCCGTCTTCGGACGACGGCGCTATGCCTTCCGAGATAGGACGGACGGTGCAGTTTTCAAACGCTTCCTTCGGCGTGACTTTTACGGTAACGGGGGACGCAAAGTCCGAATCGAAACAGCAAAATGCCATTTCTTCGGTCTCGATCTCTCCTTCTCCGTCTGTCGAAACCTGTCTGACAGAGGTCGTCGCCTTATAGCAGACGACGTTCTGCTCGTTTTCTCCGTCCGACACGGTAACGACGTATTTATCGGACAAAAGCGAGCCGGAGTAATCGTATGTGAGTATCTCAGCCTTTTTCACCTGTTCCTCTTCACTTTCGGGCTTTGATGTTTCGCTTCCGCTGCCGCATCCGGCAAGAAGCGAAAGAGTCATAACCAGACACAGAATTGACGCAATAATCTTTTTCATAAACAATCACTTTGTATGTTCAAAATCGTATTTGTTACAGTATTCGCAGGCGGCAAGCGACGCCGATGCGCCGTCGCCGGACGCGGTGACTATCTGTCTCGTTTTCTTGGAACGGCAGTCCCCGGCGACAAAAATACCGGGCGTTTTTGTAAAGCAGGTCTCATCCGAATCGAAATAGCCGTATTCGTTAAGCTGTGTAATGTCGGCAAACGCCTTGTTATCGGCTTCAAGTCCTATGGCGACGAACATTCCGTCGGCATACAAATCGCTTTCTTCAGCCGTCACGGTGTTGAGGACGCGAACGCCTTTGTAAGCGCCGTCTGAAATGATCGACTTGCAGGCCGTATTGAAAATACACTTTACGTTCGGCTTGTTTCTGATGACCGACGAAAGTCCGGCTTCGCCGGTGAAATCGGCAAGGTTCTGCACGACGGTGACGTTTGCACAGACGTCGGAAAGAAGAGCGGCTTCCTGAAGCGCGGAGTTGCCTCCGCCGATGAGAATGACGTTCTTGTTTTTGAAATATCCGCCGTCGCAGACCGCACAGTAGTATATGCCGTTACCGGTGAACTCGTCTTCGTTTTCGAGTCCGAGATGACGGTGTTTTACGCCGTTTGCGATTATGACGGCTTTGGCTTCGTATTCGCCGTAAGCGGCAATGACCTTCTTCGTGTCGCCGTCTTCGATCTTCAATACCTCGTCAAGCTCGACTTCGGCGCCTTTGGAAAGCACGGAATCAAGCATTTTATCGGCAAGCTCCGAGCCGGAGATCGCGTCATATCCGGGGTAATTTTCTATCTTCGGCGAATAAGTCATCTGTCCGCCGAACGCGCTTTTTTCGATTATGAGTACCTTTTTATTCGCTCTCAAAGCATAGAGCGCGGCGGTAAGCCCCGAAGGGCCACCGCCTACTATGATTATATCATACATTTTTTTCTTCCTCAATATACTTGCGGATAGCGGAAATATCATCGAATTTGGTCATTTTTCCGTTTGAGACTACCACAAGTGTGGGCGACTGGGTGATGCCGTATTCGGCAACGAGATCCTGATTCTCGAAGCAGTCATAAGCCTGATAAGCAATACCCGCTTTTTCAAGGAACATTTTTGCCATCTTGCATCTCGGGCAGGTGGGAGCGGTGAAGAGACAGATCATATCGCCTTTATCGGTCGTTTTGTCCTCGGCTTTTTCGGCGGTATCTGCGCCCTTTCTGCGAAGCACGGACGTTTCGATATTGTATTCTTTTCTGTCTTCAAATTCCTGCGTCTTGCCGGCGTTCCAGTTCTTGACAGGTCTGTAATAGCCGGTTATGCGGGAATATACCTCGGTCTCGGTGCCGCAGATCGGGCATTTATACACTTCTCCGCCGATGTAGCCGTGATTTTTGCATACCGAATACGTCGGAGAAAGCGTATAATAAGGCAGACGGTAGTTTTCGGAGATCTTTCTGACAAGGTTTGCGGCAGATTTCCAGCTCGGCAGTTTTTCGCCGAGGAAGGCGTGGAAAACGGTGCCGGAGGTGTAAAGCGTCTGAAGCTCGTCCTGGATGTCGAGTGCTTCAAAGATATCATCGGTAAAGCCGACGGGAAGATGCGAGCTGTTGGTGTAATACGGAACGCCGCTGTTTTCGTTGGCGGTGATGATATCGGGATATTTTGCAACGTCGTGTTTGGCAAGTCTGTAAGAAGTGGATTCCGCGGGAGTTGCTTCGAGGTTGTAAAGATCGCCGTACATTTCCTGATAGTCGGAAAGGCGTTCTCTCATATGGTTGAGGACGTCCTTGGTGAATTCCTGCGTTTCCTTATGAGTCATATCGGCTCTGATCCATTTTGCGTTAAGACCGCATTCGTTCATACCGACAAGACCGATGGTGGAGAAATGGTTGGTGAACGTGCCGAGATAGCGTTTGGTGTACGGATAAAGCCCCGCGTCCATAAGACGGGTGATGACGTTTCTCTTTACTTTGAGCGAACGTGCGGCGATATCCATTATCTTGTCAAGACGCTGATAGAATTCTTCTTCGTTTGCGGAAAGATACGCGATACGCGGCATATTGATGGTGACGACACCGATGGAGCCGGTGGATTCGCCGCTGCCGAAGAATCCGCCGGATTTCTTTCTGAGTTCTCTGAGGTCAAGACGCAGACGGCAGCACATACTTCTGACGTCGCTCGGCTGCATATCGGAGTTGACGTAGTTGGAGAAATACGGAGTGCCGTATTTGCTCG
>JAZUKE010000050.1:0-19035 GCA_045643125.1 Eubacteriales bacterium | reverse complement strand
CGGGAAGATCTACGAAGCTGTTTCTTTCTTTATAAGCGCCGAGCTTAACGCCGGTGAGGTCGGTAAGTTCGCCGAGGTCATAAACGAGAACTACCTGCTTGGTGCCGTTTTCTGCGCCGGCAGTATAGTCGAAGCCCTGCCATTCAATGCCGACGAGTCTTTCGTCAGCGAATGCGTTAGCGCCGTCTGCATAAACACCGTCAACGAGTTTTGCGAGTTTCTCATCGGAAACTTCTGCGATGCCTTCATCGCCGGTGATGACGATGGGGAGAACTTCGGCGGATTCGCTGATTACCTGGATTTCGGAGGGCCAGATGTGGTTGCCTGCGTAATCTGCGGGAGTTACATAGTTTACTTTGACATACTGTGCTTCAACATCGCATACGGTGTAGAAGTCAACGATGTTCCAGCCGGTCTCCTGTTCGAGAACGGCTTTCTGATAGCCTGCGCCGAGATCGGTCCAGGCTTCGCCGTCAACGGAAACGGCAAAGTTTACGGTGTAGCCGAAAGGACTGGGGATGCCCCAGGCATTGCCCTGGAGGTCAGTGATGATTCCGGTGATCTTGCTTGCAGAGCCGAGGTCGATTATGATATTGGCATTTTGACCGTTGAAGCCTGCGGGAGCGGAGCCGCCGGTGGTGTCTTTAACGCCGTCGGTGAGTTTGACGTGTTCGGGATCGCCGTAGCCGTCTGTACGATCGGTGTAGCCTTCAACATCGTAGGATTTGCCTTCGGCAATGTTCTTGCCTACGGGATAGTCGGGAACGAAAGTACCGAATACCTGGATTTCGGAGGGCCAGATATGGTCGCCTGCGTAATCGGCAGGAGTTACATAGTTAACTTTGACATAACGTGCTTTGACAGTTTCGCAGGTGAGGTAGAAGTCAACGACGTTCCAGCCTTCTGCCTGTTCGAGAACTGCTTTCTGATTGCCTGCGCCGAGTTCGGTCCAGGTTTTGCCGTCAGAAGAAACTGCGAAGTTTACGGTGTAGCCTTTAGGATTGGGGATGCCCCAAGCATTACCCTGAAGGTCAGCAGCAAAACCGGTGATGTAGCCGGTGCCTGCAAGGTTGATGATGATGCTGGCGTCTGTGCCGTTGAAGCCTGCGGGAGCAGCAGCGCCGGTGGTGTCTTTAACGCCGTCGGTAAGCTTGACAAGGTCAGGATCGCCGTAGCCGTCCGCACGAACGGTGTAGCCTTCAACATCGTAGGATTTGCCTTCGGCAATGTTCTTGCCTACGGGATAAAGGGGTTTGCTGATGATAGGATACTTTCCGGGGAAGAACGTATAACGGAGGAGGTAAACAGCGTCTGCGGTGGTAGCAGCATAGTCGCCGTTAACGTCGCCCGAGAAGGTGATGGGATAAGAAGCGGGATTGAGGATAGCACGGATGAGGTAAATGGCGTCTTTGCTGTCAACAGTACCGTCGCCGTTTACGTCGCCGTTGAATTCATCTTCAGAGGGTTCTTTGGGAGCTTCGCAGCCGATAACTTCTACTTCATTGGTCATAATGAAGGAGCCGGTGCCTACGACCCAAATGAACTGAACTTTAACATAGCGGGAAGAGATGGCGTCGAATTTGCCTTCTGCCCAATAAACTGCGCCTTCGCCGAGGGTAAGCTTGCCTGCTTCGGTCCAGGTTTCTTTATCGTCGGAATAAAGAACCTTTATGGCTTTCGCGCGTCCGATGCCGGAGCCGGATTCTTCCCACATATTGGCACGAACGGCGTTCCACCATTTCGCTTCGCCGAAATCATAAACGAGTTCGCCGACATAGCAGTTTTCGTCGTCTATAACTTCCTGACGAGCTGCTCTCGTGAATGCAAACCAGTTGCCGTTGTATGCGGGCGAGCCGTATGCTGCGCCGTCATTGAGGCATGCATTGTAAGTGTCGGAGTTGACAGTAACTTCGATGTCGGCATCGAGAGCGATGTTGCCGTTGTCAACGGTTTCGGGTTTTACGATGCCCCAGTTGGTGTCTTTGGTACCAAGAGAAGCGAAAATGATCTGTTCGTCGGTTGCGGGATCGAATTTGCCGCCGAAGCTCTTTGCCCAAACGACTTCTTTGTCTTTGTTGAGTCTGACTTCGCTGCATTTAACGGTACCGGTAGCCTGCCAGAAGCCGATGCCTACGGTAACGAAACCGATATCGGAAGCGTCAACGGTCTGACCGTCGAAGGATCCGTAAAGACCGGTGCAGGGGTTGAAGGTGAATTCAAGATCGTTCCAGCCTTCGCCTGCGGTCTTATGGCTTGCAAAATCAGCGAACTGGATAAGATGAGCGAAATCACCTGTTCCGGTTGCGTCTTTGCTGTAAACATAATAGTTTACATAAGCGGTGCCTTCACCTTCGCAGCCTTCAAAGCATGCGTGGGTGATGATTCTGTAATTGGCATCAGAGAATTTTTCGCCGGGGATCACGAACTGGATCGAGGGAGTAAAAGATTCATCTGCAGTCAGCCACAGATAGGCTTCGGGTTCTTCTCCGTCTGCCGATACAAAGAAGCAGCAGAAAGAAAAGACCATTGTCAATGCGAGAATGAGTGACAAAAGCTTTTTCATGTTTTTTCCTCCAAAAAATTTTTAGATTCTGTGAAATCTATGTACAAAATACCATAAATTTGCGAAAATGTCAATAGATTTACCAATTTATTTTTTATATTATCTTACAAAACCGTGAATTCTTACACGTTATGTCACCCTGTCCGCCGCAGACGGATAAAAAAGTACCGTCTCTCCGTTTTCGGGGAGACGGTGCATTCATTTATTTTATTACTTCCGCAAGATTTTTGAGAGAGAGAACGAATATCTCGATGCTCTTGTCGGCTTCCTCGACGGCGTAATATTCGTCAACATCGTGGCAGGAGCCTCTGCCTTCGCCGAGACGTCCGAAGCATTCGGTTATCCTTCCGCCGAACGCGACGGCACCGGGCATAGAACGCGCATACGTTCCGCCGCCCATCGTATAGGGCTTGCACTCGTGACCGAGTACTTTTTCGCAAGCCGAAGTGAGCGCCTTTATTTCGGCGCTGTCGGGTGACTTGAAGTAGCCGTTGCCGGCGTGACATTCGACAACGTCGAAGCCGTATCCGGCAGCCTTTGCGCGCACCTTGGCGTCAAGGTCTTCAAAGCAGCCGCTCATCGGGAAGCGGACGTCGTATTTCTGGTACGCTTTGCCGTCTTCTCCGATATAAAGCACGCTTTCGACGCAGGTGAGATAGCCGAAATACTCATCGGCAAAGTCGATGCCGAAGAATTTTCCTTTATAATCGTCAGCCGCTTCTTTGAGGAACGCGAACTTTGCTTTGTCGTTTTCGGGGACAAGTCCGTTTTTCTCAAGCTCATCGACAAGAAGCGATATCGCGTTGATCCCGCTTTCGGGCATCGAAGCGTGAGCCGTTCTGCCCGTTACCTCGACTCTCTTTCCGTTCACGACGGCAAAGGCGGTACCGGGGACTGCGTTGGTGACGGTGCCGGCGCCTATATCGGTTATCGAGTCATCGAGCTTGCCGAGGCAGATGACAAACCGCATAATTCCCTTTTCGCCTATCGAGACCGGGTATTCCGCATCGGGAGTGAACGAGAAAACGGGGGCTTTGCGGACGGATTTGAAATATTCAAGATCGGACGAGCCGACTTCTTCATCGGAGCCCATTATCACTCTGACGGCGAACGGCAGTTTTATGCCGTTTTCGGCAAGGTAGCGAAGCGCGTAAAGCGCACAGAGGAGCGGTCCTTTGTCGTCGTTGGTGCCGCGTCCGATGTAAAGGTCTTTGTCGACAGTGAGCTTATACGGCTCGTAAGTCCAGCCGCTTCCGGCAGGGACAACGTCGAGGTGAGCGATGATGCCGACCTCTTTTTCGCCGTCTCCGTATATCGCGCTCGCACAATGGTAATCGTGGTTTTCGGTTCTGAAGCCGAAGCGTTCCGCGATCTCAAGCGCCTTGTCAACGGCACGGGCGCAGTTTTTGCCGAAAGGATATATGCCGTCCTGTTCTGCGACGACAGACGGTATCTCTATGAGCGACGCAAGATCCGAAACGAATTCGCGTCTGATTTTTTCGTCATTGATAAATTCTTTTACAGTCATTTTCATTCCTCAAAATCTGTATTCCATACGTCTTGACATAGTGGTGAAGCCGTAACTGCGGTACGTGTCTTCGGCGGAGCCGTCGAATTTCCATACGGTAAGCTCGAGACCGATGCAGCCGATGCTCTTGGCGTAATCCTTCGCCTCGTCCATAAGCATTCTGCCGATACCGCGTTTGGTGTACTGTTTGCCGACGCAGAAATCGTCAACGTAAAGCACCTTTTTGTCGAGCAGTATGCTGTTGTTGAGTTTTTCCTTGATTATGCAGCAGATGTAGCCGAGCGGCGTATCGCCGTCGTAGGCAACGAAGATCGCTTCGTTTTCGTCCGCCATTTTGGCTTTGAGCTGAGCAGCGTCGTATTTCGTTCCGTTGTCTCTGAAAACGTCGGGACGTCCCTTGTGATGAAGTGCCCTTATATAATCGAGAAGTTCAAGTATGAACGGAATATCTCTTTCTTCCGCTCTTCTTATGTTTACAGCCATAATATTTCACCTCTAATGATAATATATCACGCAAATAATAAAAAGTCAATCATATTTGTCATTCAGAGCGAATAGATTTGTACAGAATGAAGATAAGAAACTTTTGGAGGAAACGAACGTGACTGATATGTCGATTTACAAAGATATTGCTTACAGGACCGGCGGAGACATCTATATCGGTGTCGTGGGACCGGTGAGAACGGGAAAGTCCACATTGATAAAGCGTTTTATGGCGTCGCTCGCTCTGCCGAACATACAGAGCGGTCAGAAGCGCGACCGTGCGCGTGACGAGCTGCCGCAGTCCGGCTCCGGCAGAACGGTGATGACGACGGAGCCGAAATTCGTCCCCGAAGAAGCGGTGACGATATCGCTCGGCGAAAATGCGTCGTTCCGGCTCAAAATGATCGACTGCGTGGGCTATATAGTCCCCGACGCGATAGGCGCGATCGAAGAAGGCGAGCCGAGAATGGTGATGACTCCGTGGTCGGACGAAGCTATGCCGTTTGAGAAAGCCGCCGAAACGGGAACGCGGAAGGTGATAACCGAACATTCAACGGTAGGGCTTCTCGTCACGACCGACGGAACGATAGGCGATATCCCGCGGAGCAGCTATATCGACGCCGAAAGGCGTGCGGCAAATGAACTGAAAGAGATAAACAAACCGTTCGTGGTGGTGCTGAACACCGTCGATCCGTCGTCGCTTTCGGCAAAGGCGCTCGCTTCGTCGCTTTCGGAGGAATACGGCGTTTCGGTACTGCCCGTGAACTGCCTTGAAATGGACGAAGACGATATCACGGGAATACTGAAGACGCTGCTTTACGAATTTCCCGTAAAAGAAGTGTCGTTCGGCTGTCCGTCGTGGTTTTCGCTGCTCGGAGACACTCACCCGCTTTATGAAAACGTCAGAGAAAAGATGTACTCCTTTGCGGGAAGCGTCCGTCGCATAAGCGATATCGGGCGTTCGCTTCCGCTGCTCGAGCTTCCCGACGACGGGATATACGGCGAAAACACGCAGACAGACCTCGGATCGGGAAAAATATCGGTATCTTTCCGCGTGCCGGAAAAACTGTTCTACAAAGTCCTCGGCGAAAAGAGCGGCTTTGAAATAAACGACGACAAAGACCTTTTCGGGCTTCTTACGGGGCTTTCGGAAACGAAAAAGGAATACGACAAGGTTTCGGAAGCGATAAAGAGCGTAAAGGAGACCGGCTACGGCATAGTCACACCGTCGCTCGACGACCTGACGCTGGAAGAGCCGGTGATCGTCAGACAGACGGGCGGCTACGGTGTCAAGCTCAAAGCGTCCGCGCCGTCGATCCATATGATACGCGCCGACGTCGAGACCGAAGTGTCGCCGATAGTCGGCACCGAGATGCAGTCGGAAGAGCTTGTGAAATTTATGCTGAAGGAGTTTGAGGAGGATCCCAAAAAGATATGGGAATCCGATATGTTCGGCAAATCGCTGTATGAGCTTGTGGGCGAAGGGCTGAACACCAAGCTTTCACACATTCCCGACGACGCAAGAAGCAAACTCTCGGAGACGCTCAAAAAGATCGTCAACGAAGGCAGCGGCGGACTTATCTGCATACTGCTCTGACGGTGCGGAAATGCTTTGCAGCTTTGCTTCTCTCAAAGATAAGGAAGTTATCAATATACGCGACGGCAGACGGCTCGGCTGTGTCATCGACGCCGAGTTCGATATCCCGTCGGGACGCATAACGCGGCTGATACTTCCGCCGCCCGGAAAATTCGTCGTATTCGGCTCGTCAAAGAACAATCTGTACGTCCCGTGGGATCATATAGAAAAAATAGGAAGTGATATCATCCTCGTGAGGTGCGCCGACATAATTCCTTCAAAAAACAAATAGTAATATTTTTTCACAAAACTGTTGCAACTCCGCCCGAATCGGTGTATAATACAGAAAGTCAAATATCGGTACGGGGTGGTAGAATTGAAAATAACAGTCGAAAACAAAACATACGGAGAGGAAAGAGCACTTTACAACCTCAAGGACGCTCTTGTCAGGAATTGCCGCTTTGAAGGCATCGAGGACGGCGAATCGGCGCTCAAGGAATCACATAACGTGGAAGTGAAGGACTGCCGTTTTGCTCTGCGCTATCCGTTCTGGCATATGACCGATTTTTCGATATCGGATTGTTCGCTTGCCGAGACCGCGAGAGCCGGTATGTGGTACGCCGAAAACGGCAAGGTGAACGACACGACCGTAAACGGCGTAAAGTTCTTGCGCGAATGCAAAAACGTATCTTTCGGCAATTTTAAAGCAGTCTCCCCCGAATTCGGTTGGAGATGCGAAAACATCAGCATAAACGATTCCGAAATAACGTCCGAATATTTCCTTTTTGAAACAAAGGGCGGAAGCATTTGCAATTTCACCCTGAACGGCAAATATTCGTTCCAGTATACCGAGAATATAAACGTCGAAAACTCCGTTCTCAATACCAAAGACGCTTTCTGGCATTCAAAGAACGTCACCGTAAAGAACACCACTCTCAAAGGCGAATACCTTGCGTGGTATTCCGAAGGTCTCACGCTCATCAACTGTAAAATAATCGGCACGCAGCCGCTCTGCTACTGCAAAGGTCTTACCCTTGTGGACTGCACTATGGAAGACACCGACCTTTCGTTTGAATATTCCGAAGTGAACGCCGACGTAAAAGGGAATATCGTTTCCGTCAAGAACCCGAAAAGCGGCGTCATCACCGCCGATTCGATAGGCGAAATAATACTTGAAAACTCGGTAGTCGAAACAAACTGCGTGATAAATACGCGCGAATAAAAAAGCAACAAAATATATTCAAAAAGCATCTGCCTGATTTGATGGACAGATGCTTTGTTTTTTTATTCCCCTTTGATTATAAATTTGTGCGCGAATCCCACAAGTCCGCTCGACGCGCAGATCTCTTTTTTCTCTCCCGAATAGCACGATTCAAAATAGCCGTGGACGTGTCCGCAGAGTATGCAGCAGACAGCGGAGTTTTTGTCGGCAAGCGTCCTCACGAGTTCGCGTGCGTTTGCGTCCTCCGATTTTTCGGTAATGAGGAAATATTCGCCGAAGCGCTGCATTTTGTCCATATTTTCGTCGGTAGCAACGGGGATGTGCATAAGAAGCACGACGGGCGTGCTGCCTGCGGAAAGCTCCTTGAGCCTTGCAAGCTGGGTGTCGGAAATGCTTTTGTTGCTGTCATCGACTGCGGCGATGATAAAACCGTCGCCGTGGTATTCGGTCAGCTCTCCGCTTCCGCGGTTGAATTCGGTAAGGCACGGATTTTTTTCGTATCTTCCCTCGTGGTTGCCGGGTACGAAAAGATAGTTTTCGCCGTAATACTCAAGCTCTTTTTTGAGGAAGCGCAGCCCTGCCGGATGAATGTAGTCAAGTATATCGCCGGAAAGCAGAAGAAGCTCGGGCTTTTCGTTTTTTGCGTATTCTATGAGCTTGTGAGTCGCTTCATAAGACGGTATTTTGTGTTCCTCGTTGAACGGCTCGTTGAAATGCCTGGCAAAGTCCACCTTTACTCTGTCCCAGGCTTCCTCCGCTTTTTTTGCTCTTTCGATCTCCGCGGGAGTGGAAAGTTCGTCTGTGCAGGAAGCGTGCGTGTCGCTGATATGTATGAATTCGTGTCTTCCCTTTACTCCGGGAATGATAAGCTCGTTTTCGGTTATCTGATAAAAGCCTTCCATCGTCGTACCTCTTTTATTCTTTGCTGTTTTCGTAATGTTTTTTTATCGCTTCAAAGGAAATGTCGCTTATGTCGTGTTCGATCTTGCAGGCGTCGTCCTCCGCCGTTTCGCGCGGGACGCCGAGAGAAGTCAAAAAATCGGTGATGAGCGTGTGACGCTCGAATATTTTTTCGGCTTTTTCTTTTCCGCTTTGGGTAAGGTGAAGATACCCTTTCGCATCAACGGTGATAAAGCCGCCGCTTTGAAGAAGTCCGACCGCCCTGCTGACGCTCGGTTTGGAAAATCCGCGGTACTCCGCGATATCGAGAGATCTGACGTTTTCCGCGTCCCTCGACAGTATATACAGCGTTTCAAGGTACATTTCGCCCGATTCCTGCAATATCACGACGGTTTTCCTCCTTTTCTTCATTCTCTTTTTATTATACAACTTATTTTCCGCTTTTTCAAGTGCAAAAATCATTTTTACCAAACGTGACACGCGTCGATGCGGAATGTATGTAAAATATCACAAAATGACAAATTCCGCAAAAAAACTATTGACAAACGGAATGACGTATATTAAAATAAGCTCAGTTAGCAGATGCTAACCAATGCGCTTGAAGGCGGGAAAACCATAATGACACTCAAAGAACTGAAAATAGGAAAAAGCGCGGTCATAACCTCCGTCGGCGGAAACGGAGAACTGCGGCAGCACTTTCTCGATATGGGCGTGATACCGTCGGCAAAGGTCACGCTTGTAAAATACGCGCCGATGGGCGATCCGATGCAGCTTCTCATCCACGGCTACGAGCTTACGCTGCGCCTTGACGACGCATCAAAGATCGAAGTACGCGAGATATCGGACGAAGAAGCAGCCTACACCGAAAAACCGTTTGACGCGATCGGTGCCGATACCGTCCACCCCGGACTCGGTGAAGAAGGCAAATACCACGTCAAAACCGGCGAAGAGCCGATACCCAAAGGTCAGACTCTTACGTTTGCGCTTGCCGGGAACCAGAACTGCGGCAAGACCACTCTGTTCAACCAGCTCACCGGCTCCAATCAGCACGTCGGGAACTTTCCCGGTGTGACCGTTGACCGCAAAAGCGGTGAGATACGCGAACACCCCGGGACTCTCGTCACCGACCTGCCGGGGATATATTCGCTGTCGCCGTACACCGCGGAGGAGATCGTCTCGCGTGAATTCATACTCGGCGAAAAGCCGACCGGCATAATAAACATAGTCGATGCCACGAATATCGAACGCAACCTTTACCTTACGATGCAGCTTATGGAGCTTGAGATCCCCGTAGTGCTTGCGCTGAATATGATGGATGAGGTAAGGGGCAACGGCGGCACGATAAGGATAAACGAAATGGAGGATATGCTCGGCATCCCCGTAGTCCCCATTTCCGCTGCAAAGGACGAGGGCGTTCACGAGCTGATACACCACGCCATCCACATAGCGCAGTACAGAGAAAAACCGGGCAGGATAGATTTCTGCGAAAGCACGGGTGAAGGCTCGGCGGTACACCGCGCCATCCACGCGATAATGCACCTCATCGAAGACCACGCGAAGGAAGCGGGATTCCCCGTGCGTTTCGCCGCAGGCAAGATAATCGAGGGCGAAGCCGATCTGCTCGACAAGCTTCATCTCAGCGAAAACGAAAAAGAGATGATAGAGCATATTATAATACAAATGGAAGAAGAACGCGGGCTTGACCGTGCCGCCGCCATTGCGGATATGCGTTTTTCATTCATACGCAAGCTCTGCGCCGCGACGGTAGTAAAGCCCCAAGAAAGCAAAGAGCATAAGCGCAGCGTCCGCATAGACAGGCTGCTCACCGGCAAATATACCGCCATCCCCGCTTTCGTCTGCATAATGGGGCTTGTGTTCTTCCTCACGTTCAACGTGATCGGAAAGTTTTTCCAAAATCTTCTCGAACTCGGCATCACGAAGCTCGCCGGGACGGTCGATGCGGCGCTCGCCGAAACGGGAGTGAACCCCACGATACATTCGCTGATAACGGACGGGATTTTCGGCGGTGTCGGCAGCGTACTCAGTTTTATCCCGATAATACTTATACTTTTCCTGTTCCTTTCCCTGCTTGAAGACAGCGGATATATGGCGCGGGTGGCTTTCGTAATGGACAAGCTGCTCCGCAAGATCGGTCTTTCGGGGCGAAGCATCGTGCCGCTGCTCATCGGTTTCGGCTGTACCGTACCGGGAGTAATGGCAAGCCGCACGCTTCCGTCGGCACGCGACAGAAAAATGACGATATTGCTTACTCCGTTTATGAGCTGCACGGCAAAGCTTCCTATTTATGTATTGTTCACGGGTGTTTTCTTCCCGCGTTACGGCTGGCTCGTGATGATAGGGCTGTACCTGCTCGGTATCGCCGTCGGCATCGCCGCCGCGCTGATATTCAAAAAAACGGTCTTCAAGGGCGAAGCGGTGCCGTTCGTGATGGAGCTTCCCAACTATCGGCTTCCGGGCATCAAAAACACGTCGATGCTGCTTTGGGACAAGGCGAAAGACTTTTTGCAGCGTGCGTTCACGCTGATATTCGTCGCGTCCGTCATCGTGTGGGCTATGCAGACGTTCAATTTCCGCCTTAAAGCGGTCGCCGATCCGTCGGAAAGCATACTTGCCGGCATTGCGGGCTTCATCGCTCCCGTGTTTGCCCCTCTCGGATTTGCCGATTGGAGGATCGCCACTTCCCTTGTGACGGGATTCCTCGCCAAAGAATCGGTGGTTTCGACTCTCACCGTGCTTCTCGGCTCTTCCGCGCTGACAACGGTCCTCGATGTGTCTTCCGCTCTTCCGCTTCTCGTGTTCTGCTTGCTCTATACCCCGTGCATCGCCGCGATAGCGTCTGTCAGACGCGAACTCGGCAGAGGCTGGGCAGCGTTTGTCGTCGTCGGACAATGCGCCGTGGCTTACGCCGCCGCACTCGCGGTAAGGGGTATCGTCCTTATTGTAGGAGGGATATGATGGCTGCCGATATAATTATCATCGTATGTATCGCTTCCGCGTTGTTTTTCGCGTTAAGAAGCATAATAAAGCACAAAAGCGTCACGCATTGCGGCACCTGCAGCGGAAACTGCGAAAAATGCACGGGCTGCGTAAAAGACAATGCGCGATCAGACTGAAAAGAATAACAGGTTGACTTTTCATTTGTCAACCTGTTTTCATTTGTAAGTGTGTACTTACTCTTCACGTTATGTTTATTTTATTGCAGCCGTTCCAGGCTGTTCTTTTTTCTTTGCCGATGCTTCTTTTATCCCCGAAATGACGGGCTTGGCGAAGCACGCCGTGACTGCAAAGACCGCAAACGCATAGTGTATCATATACACGAGCCAGCCGTGGTCTTTGTTAAGGTACGGCAGTCCCTCAACGGGCGGGTTGACGACGTACATAAAATTGATCGGGTGGCTGTAATCGTTTACCCAACTGTTCAGATATATGGCAATAAAGAAGAAAGCGAACAGCAAAAGCAGCGAATTGCGGTAGTCGCGCACCGTGAAGCGGATCTCATCCGTCATATACAGATAGACGGCGTAGATGACGATGGACGAATGATAAAGGAAATACTGCACCGTGATGACGCCGTTCGAGAGCGACGACGACGTAGGAATAAGGAGCGCGGCGACGCCTCCGATGAGGCAGGTCGGCAGCATAAACGCCCTTATCACTCCCTTGACCTTTTCGTTTTCGGTCAGTACGAGTATCAGCATAAAAATTATCTGCACCGAACAGAGGTGGAACGGAAGATCCGTCTTCGGCAGATATCCGCCGAATTCTTCCTCATTGATGATTATGTAAGTAAACACCTTGAGCGTCTCGGAAACGATGCCGATGCCGAGCAGAGCGCGGACGACAAGCCGTTGAGAAAATTTTTTCTTTGCAAGCAGGACCAGCATAGCGGTAATATATACCGCGCAGAACGCGAGTATTATGATATGTTTCGTACCGAACATAGATTCACTTCCAATCAATAATTTGTGTTATTATCCTATTTTAAACTTTTGTAAAAAAACGTTTGACTCGGAATTGATTCATTCCGTAAGTTTTATCATCCATTTTTTGCTGATGAAGTGTTTTACGCAAAGTATTCCTTTTGTAAAGTCTTCGGCGAAATACATTACCGCTACAAGTGCGACAAACGGGATATGCAGGACAAGTCCCGCAACGAGGAGAGCCGGGATGGCGACGAGATAAAGCGCGCCTATCTCGATAAAGCAGCCCGTTTTCGTGTCGCCGCCGGCGCGGAATATCCCGCAGATCCCCGTATACGGTATCATACGGAAGCCCACCCACACGCCGTAAACGACGAGCAGCATCGACGCGGTATCGTGCGAAAGTGCCGAGCCGAATTCAAATATGCCGAGTATCGGCTCTCTGACAAGTATCAGCAGCGCACCGAGGACAAATCCGGTAAGCGGTGTCATTATGAAAAACGCTTTGGCGTACTTGTACGCCGAATCGTTGTCGCCCATTCCGACCGCTTTGCCGATAAGGATCGCCGCCGCGTGACAGATACCGACAAAAAAGACATAAAGAAGTCCCTGGACTATTTCGTAAACGGAGTACCCCGCGTATTCTTCGGTAGCCTGACGCGCAAGCACCATTACTTCGATATTTGTGCCTATCGCCCACATTGATTCGTTCAGCAGCACGGGGAACGACGTTGCGAAAAACTTTTTGACAAACGCTTTCGTCTGTCCGAACATCTCCTGCGGTCTGCATTTTACGGCGTTGTCGCTGAGGTGCAGGAACGCGAAAACGATGAGAGACTGCACAAGACACCCGACAAACGTGGCAATGGCGGCGCCCTTTACCTTGAGGGCGGGAAAACCGAAATGCCCGTTTATAAGGCAGTAATTGAGAAACGTGTTCGTGACGACGCTCGCAAGCGACGAAATGAACGGAACAGATACCTTTTCGGTCGCTCTGAGAGCGGCGCAGCTCACCTGCGAATACATAATGAACGGCACGGCAAACGCAAGTATTTTTACATATTCGACGGCTTCGGCGTGCACGTCGGGTTTCGGCCCGAAGATGCTGACGCAGAAATCCGGGAACAGGAACAGCACGAGCGCAAACAGTATCGCAAACAGCATCGAGCAGGCAAGCGAAAGACCGTAGGTCTTATGTATTCCCTTTTTGTCCTTTGCTCCCCAGAATTGGGAAATGAGTGTGGCGCCTCCCGAGCAGAAGCCGAAAGAGACCACGTTGAGCAAAAACGTGAAACGTCCCGCCACGCCTACGGCGGCGACCGATACATCGCCGAGCGGGGTTATCATAGCGGTATCAATAAGTGATGCGCAGGATGTGAGAAGATTCTGAAGCGCTATCGGCAATGCAAGCAGGGATGCGCTTTTCCAAAAGCCTTTGGGCAGGTCAAATAACATAATACGGTTCCTATTTCTTTTTACGTTTGGTTAGGAGTACGGTCACCGAGATCGCGGCGACAGCCGTGGCGGCTATCACTCCGAACAGGATATACAGTCCGGCGCCGCTTATGCTTGTTTTCTTTTTTTTGGGTAAAATACTTTCGCTCTTTTCGCCTTTGGCACCGGACGACTGATTTGATTCTTCCGTCTCTTTGCTTTCGTCGGTGTCGTCGGTTTTGGCTTCGTTTTCGGGACCTCCGGGTGTCGTGCTTTCTTCCGATCGGTTTTCCGATACTTCTTCGATCGTTTCTTCGGACACTTCTTCGCTTATTTCTTCGGATGTTTCTTTGGATATTTCTTCGCTTATTTCTTCGCTTATTTCTTCGCTTGATTCTTCGATAACGCCGTTTACCGTGACGGTGAAGCTGTCCTCGATCTCACCGACCGTAACGACTATCTTTATCTTTCCCGGCTCGTCAAACTTCGTCGGCGTGACATACGGAGTGATCCCGTAATGATCGAGATAATCATTCTTTGCAAAGGACGTACCTTTTCCCGTAAGCTTATCCGTGACGTATCCGTCGCCGGTGAAAAGCGTTGCCGAAAAGCCCGTAAGGTCGATCTGCTCGCCGACATTGTATTCGAGCTTTTTCGGAAGCGAACCTATTTCAATGCCGACAAGCCGGTCGGGATCGCCTTTGACGTTGACGGTAAACAGATATTTCGCTTCTCCGAAACGGATCAGCACGTCCGTTTTGCCGACGGTCTCGAACACTTCCGGAATGACCTTCAATTCAAAGCTGCTTGAAGCAACATACGAATTTTTCTTGAAAGAAGCGTTTGAAGTACCCTCAAGGTTCTGCGTCACGAATCCGTTTGAAGTGAGTATACGGGCGGAAAAGCCCGTGAGATCGACAGTCTCGCCGACCATATAATCCGTCTTTACGGGATCGGAATACACGTCAAAGCCGACGACCTCTTCTTCGTCGTCTTCGGCAAAGACGGCAAACGCGGCTGCGGAAACGATCAGGATAACAATAAGCAGAGAGACGATTTTTTTCATACAAAGTCATCCCTTTCTTATTTTTTTATACATATTGCAAGGAAGTCCTTTATTCTCTGAAAACGCCTTTTTTGAGTTTGTCTATCTGTATATCGGTGAGTGCGCGCGTTTCAAAGAACGCAACGCCTGCGGCTCCCGCTTTGCGGCAGGCTTCGACCTGCTTAGTGGATTCGATAACGGGAAGGTGGCTGTACATCGGAGAAATGCCCGAAATGTTGGGCGCTTCGCCGTAGTTGTCTACCATATATTTTATCTCTTTGTAAATGTCGTCGGCTTCGTTGAAATACGCCATCGGGAATATCATATCGAGCCAGCCGTTTTTCACCCACAGCTGCCAATTCTGACATTTGAGCCTTATCGCCTCGTCGGGATCGCCGAAGACCGCGCTCGTGAGAACGAGCTTTCTGCCCTTTGCCTTGTATTCGTTCACCATATTGACTATGCGGCATACATATTTTGTGATCTTTTCGGAACGCCATCTGATGAACTCCGCCCAATCGGGATGTTTCGTATCGGGGATGGAATCGACGTCGATACCCGTATCCGCCTTGAACATTTTTTTCGTGATATCTTCAAAGCCCGCGGAATGATAAATGTCTTTTATCACGGGGTAACGTATATAGTCGAGCTGGATGCCGTCGAAATCGTAAGCGTCAAGCAGATCGCGGTACTCTTTTTCAAGCAGGTCGTGTACCTCGTCAAGCGCGGGATTGAGGAAAATGAAGTTGTCCCAGCCGTCAACAAGGTGACCGCCGTTCTTGGTGTATGCGATAAGCTCGGGGTGAAGTTCGAGCATACGGCAGCCGTAACCGTCCACGCCGATGAAGAAGTCTTCGAGCCAGGCGTGTATCTCGACACCGTACTTTTTGCCCGCTTTGATGAATTCTTCAATAACGTCGAAATCGACTTGCGCCCACTTCGGGCTGAGCGGCAGCCAATCGTAAACGACCTTTTTCGCGTTTGCAAAACCTTCGTAGTTGGTTTCGACAAGCAGCATATTGAATCCGGCGTCTTTCAGACGGCGCACCGTAGACTCGACTTCTTCCGCGGAATTTTCATAGGGGCGGTGCCAGATCGCGCGCTTTTCGTCTTTTTTACTTTCGGCAGTCAGGTAATAGCCCTCTTCCACCCATTTTTCGGCTTCTTCGACGTTTTTTGCTTCTATCGCTTTTTCGGCGTTTCTTATTGCGTCGGAGGCGGCGTCAACGTCGAAAATGCAGTTCTTTGAAATGAGGTTTTCAAATCTTATTTTGTTTTTGCCGAGCTTCTTCGACGCGCCGTACAGCTTCGAGTCGTCATCGACGGTATAGCAAAGCTCGTTGTTTTCGGCGTCGATCTCTATCTTTGCGCCCTCGCAAAGCTCGCCGACCATAAGAGCCGCTTTTCCGTGACCGGAGATGACGAATCCGCCGACGGGAACGGTGTTGTCGTTCGAGCCGAAGGAAGTGACGATACCGTTTTCGACCACCGCTTCGCAGCCGTAAGCGTTAGTCCCCGTTTTGCTGGGAATGTTGTATATGACAAGCTCGTCGGCGCCTCTTGCACCGTTGTAATGTGAAATACCGTATCTTTTCATTGCTTTTTCTCCTTTTTATTTATATACCCAATATTTTTTCGGAAGCATCATAGCGTCGGCTTTTTCATCGTCGGTGACGATAAGGGGGTAGGTTTTGTATTGCAGTTTTCCTTTTTCGAGATGTTTTCTGCTGACGATAGTCGTGGTGAAGAAGACTTCTCTGCCGTCGGTGAAGCTTTCCGGCACCTTTTTGTGTATCGGTCTGTTTTTACCGCCGGAAAAGAACGACGTTATCTTTTTTTCGTCCTTGGTGTTTTTGCTTTCCGCTTGTCCGACGGCAAGCAGCTTTGCCGCAAGCGTTTCAAGCTCGTCCGTGTGATCGCCGTAATAGGAGTCGAACGAATACACGAAATACGCGGGGTGGTCTTTGCGGTAAAACAGTCCCGCACGGTGATAGAGCTTGTCGTTGGCAAGCACGACCGACGCCGGCACTACCTTGCCGTTTTCGAGAAGCTCGTCAAAGCGGTAGAACAGATACGCAAGCGAATCGTTGTACTGGTCGAGCCACGACGGACGTTTTATGCGGTCGCCGGGATCGTTTCTGTTTTTTCTTTCATAAAACTTTTTGCCCGACGCTTTTATATCTATCATATCGCGGTCACCTCTTTTTCCCCTTTCAGTATATCATTGTTTTTTCGTTCCGTCAATAGCAAAAAAACATTTGCGTTTCCCCGATTATTCGTGATATGATTTTTTTGTGGTTTTTCATAATGTGGTGAGTAAGTGCGCACTTGATAAAAATGAAACAGGCTGACGGTTAAATCAGCCTGTTTTTCTATTCAGCCGGTATGTAAGAGGTTAAGGTTGAGAACCCCTTATATCTGTCATAACTATATATAGAAAAGCAAAAGAAGAACAAAAAATAAAAGGAGGAAGTTTTTTATATGGCAACAGCAGCATCAAAAAAGGAGAATGGTTAATGTTTTGGGATCCGAAAACGGGTCGAAAAAGGTTCAATAGCCTTTGCAACAAATGCAAGCGGGACTGCAAGCAATCATACCGTACGACAATCATTTGCTGCCCGCAATACATTGCGAAAAAATTAAGCCATGCCCAATGATACTACCATTGACTTACCATAACGCTTATTATCCTGTAGCCGGTAAGCAGTGCCTTTCCGAGCGTCTCACATCCGCCGTGGAGCAAGAAAAATCATTCTGTGTATACCAACATATAAAGTATACACACAGTATACTTCGTTTTTGCAAAGTATATATTTCGCAACCGTCTCAGATCGAGACGCCCGAGGAACAGGCATTACGGTATCAGACGAAAATAGGAAAAAGCAAAGAAAGGATAAAAAAATGAGAAATCAACGTATTTTTTTCAACGTAACGAAACTCAAAAACGTGTCGCAGATAACGAATGCATACAAACACAACACCCGCAAAGCCTGTTGCGAAAACGCCGACAAAAGCAAAAACGACAACCGGGAAATCATTGTCAGAAATGTCACTTACGGCGAATTTTTCAAAGGCAGAGTATCTTTTTTTGACAAAACAATAAGAAAAGACGCCGTTAAGCTGATTGAATTCGTCCTCTCTGCTCCATCTCAGGAAAAGCTCGCAGAAAATCCATTTTTCAGCATAGACGGTTTTTGCCTTCTGAGCAAAAAATGGGCTATTTGTAATTTCGGTGAAATGAATATTGCCGGGATGCATTTACATCTCGACGAACGCGCGCCGCACATACATCTTGTCGTGGTCCCGATGACGTTGGACGGCAGACTCTCGGCAAAAGATGTCATAGGTCCGGCATGGCGGCTTTCCGAACTGCAAAGCTCTTACGCAAAGGCGATGGAACCGCTCGGACTTGTTCGCGGTGAAAAATTAAGCGCGGCAAATCATGTGACGCTCAAAGAATACTATTCCGCAATCGCAAAAACACGTTTGGCTGAACTCCCGCTCCCGGAAGAAGGCGAGCCGGCAAGATCATACTACGCCCGTGCAAACAGTTTTTTCAAAGACGAAAGGTCTCAATCCCTTGATGAACTCAATCAGATGCGTTTCAAATACGAAAAAGAGGCTACAAAAAGACGTCAGCTTGAATCCTGCGTCATTCCGGAGGCATTGGAAAAAGAAAATCAAAACCTCAAGCAGAAAATCAAAGAACTCGAAGAACTGCGTCAAAAAGAAAAAGCGATCTTCGAAAAGAAACTTTCGGATGCCGAGATCATGAACGATGCGATGCTTAATATAAGACGCTCTTTTCAAAAGGGGCTCATACCGAAAGAGGATCTTGATATGCTTCAGAGGCTTATGACCAACGCAGATATAGTGGGCGGTGAAGACAGAAAATGCGATGGGCAGGATCACGATCTCGCCAGATGATTTACAATTTTAGCATTTTGGTATTTCAAATTATTCGTCCATGGAAAAGTAATACATATTCTATTACATTTATAACGGCAACTCAACTTAAGACAAAAGAGAACAAAAAAGCCGATGGTATTTCTCATCGACTTTTTTGCAATTGGTCTATTTATTATAAAAATCAATGCTTTTTACGAAGCAATGTTCCGTTTTGATTTGAAGGGATCCTCTCAATCTGTCCGGATTTGAGAAGCGTATCAACGGTATTTTTTAATTTTTGTGTGATGCCTTTGTATCCCATTTTCTTTGAAATATCCGTAAGACTCAAAGCTTCTTCCGCAAGGATGGATAGAATTTTGGTGTCATATCCGACCTTCTTTCCGGCAGGCAGAAAGTACGGATGAACGGGGATCGTTACGGAAAGATATCCGCGA
>JAZUKE010000049.1:0-10155 GCA_045643125.1 Eubacteriales bacterium | reverse complement strand
TGAGCAATTTGCTTCTGCGCATTCGGCATAATGTGGATGCCGTCGCCGCCGTAGATTTTTTTGACAACCGCTTCGATTTTTTCGCGGATGGTGCAGTCAAGCTCATACGAGAAGGTGAAATCGCCTTTTTCTTCTTCGCAGAGGCGAACGACCTCTTTTGCAAGCTCTTCGCCGCCTTTGCCGCCTTCAGCCCAAACGGTGGAAAGAACGGTGTTCACGCCGAGTTCACGGCACTTGGAAATGATGAATTCGATTTCCTTATCCGTATCGGTGGGAAAGCGGTTGACTGCGACTACGCAGGGAAGCTTATAGACGTTTTTGATGTTGGAAACGTGACGGAGAAGATTGGGGATTCCTTTTTCGAGAGATTCGAGATTCTCGGTCCCGAGTTCGGTTTTTGCAAGACCGCCGTGCATCTTGAGCGCTCTGACCGTGGCTACGATAACAACGGCGTCGGGAGTAAGACCTGCCATACGGCATTTGATGTCAAGGAATTTTTCCGCACCGAGGTCTGCGCCGAATCCGGCTTCGGTAACGGTGTAGTCGCCCATTTTAAGTGCCATTTTGGTGGCAATGACGGAGTTGCATCCGTGGGCGATATTTGCGAACGGGCCGCCGTGGACGAATGCGGGAGTGCCTTCGAGCGTCTGGACAAGGTTGGGCTTGAGCGCATCCTTGAGGAGTGCGGTCATAGCGCCGACTGCTTTAAGCTCACCTGCGGTGACGGGTTTATCATCGTATGTATAGCCGATAATGATTCTTGAAAGGCGTTCTTTGAGGTCGGTGATGCTGCTTGCAAGGCAGAAAACAGCCATAATCTCGCTTGCCACTGTGATGTCGAAACCGTCTTCACGCGGAACGCCGTTTGCTTTTCCGCCCATTCCGTCAACGATGAAGCGAAGCTGACGGTCGTTCATATCCACGCATCTTTTCCAGGTGATACGTCTCGGATCTATGTTGAGAGCATTTCCTTGCTGAATATGGTTGTCGATCATTGCCGCAAGAAGATTGTTTGCTGCGCCGATGGCATGGAAATCGCCGGTGAAATGAAGGTTGATGTCTTCCATAGGGATGACCTGGGCGTATCCGCCGCCCGCTGCACCGCCTTTGACACCGAAAACGGGACCGAGCGACGGCTCACGAAGCGCGACGGTGACGTTTTTGCCGATGCGTTTGAGACCGTCTGCCAAACCGATGGTGGTAGTCGTTTTGCCTTCACCGGCAGGAGTCGGAGTGATCGCGGTAACGAGAATTAGCTTTCCGTCGGGTTTTTCGGTTTCATTCAAAAGCGAAAGATCGACTTTTGCTTTGTAATTGCCGTACTGTTCGATGTATTTTTCATCGACATTGGCAATTTTTGCAATTTCTTTGATGTGCTTGGGGGTGCACGCCTGTGCGATTTCGATGTCGGTTAAGTAAGCCATTAATAATCACCTTTCATTTATTATCAGCGTTTAATCGTATTGCAATGTAATCTTCCATATCAACGATCCCGTTGGAATCAAAATCCGAAGCAAGGAACTGTATTTCGGTCAGTTCACCGTCGCCGAGTATGTTCGCTCTGACTTTCTTCTGATCGGATTCGCTTATCTTTCCGTCCTGGTCAACGTCGCCGGAAATAACGATCACGGCGCTTTCGATCACGACGGAAGAAGTGGTTATTTCAATTACGGCACCGTTCGGAATGAGAGCAGTTTTGCCGAGTACCTTGCCGTCAGGACCGCGTACAACGGCGTATGACGGAAGCGAAAGCGAACCGACTGTTCCTGCTTTTATGCCCTTGACAAAGGTTTCTTCGCCGTTATTCACTATCTCGCAATCATCCGGCAGCGCATCAGTAAGTCCGCGGGAATACTCGCTGATGTCGATGCTGTACGTTGTGCCGTAATCATACATATCTTTTGATTTTGTTTGCTGATAATAAAGGGTATTTCCTCTTAAATACAGAGTGTTGATATATCCGTTTTTGTTGTTGATCTTTTTGATTTCGGAAACGATACCGCTTGCGATATCGTATCTGTATATCGTATAACCGCCGTTGAAGTAAAAACTGTTCTTATAATAAGCAAGACCGCTGAAGCATCCGATGTAATATGCGTTGAGCATATCGCCGCTTTTTTCATCGTAGACGTACCAAAAATCGTCTATTGAGAAAACGCTTTTCTGCTTGTTGTTTTGGCATTTTACGAGTTTTCCGTGACCTTCTTCGTCTTCGGCGATATACCAATACGTTTCCGCGTCGGTGTAGTATATCGGGGAAGTAAGTGTGTTCCAGAAAGCGTCGTCGTACTTTTTGCTTGTGCAGTCGTAGTCGTCAATGACGGCGTAATGTCCGTTGGGGTCGTTATCGGTGATAAATGCGTCATCGCTTTTCAGCAAATATTCGTGCGCGACATACCCCGGGCAAATGTTGCTTATGGGATCGTCCCAGGTGCAGTCAACGTGATACCAATCCGAGTCGATTTTTACAAGGCTCCAGACGTGCTCCATAGCGTCGCTCTTTGAAAACGCGGTCTCCACACCGAGCTTGTCGAGCAGATAGGAATAAAGAATGGTATATCCCTGACAAACGCCTTTGCGGTGCTTCAGCATATCATACAGTGTTCTGCAGCTTGTATCGTTGTCATAAGCAAATTCAGAAACGATAAGGTCGTGCAAAGCGATACATTTCTGTACGTCAGTAAGCCCTTTGGTGGTCGGAAGCAAAGCAAGGAGCTTGTCCGTTTCTTCTTCGATATAGACGGCAGCGTTTTCCGCTTCGGCTTTCGTCATCGAATACTTCGGAGTCATACCGTACATAATGCCGTCATTGGACAGCACGGTAACGCTCGACTTCGTAAAATCGACGAAATAGAGGTGCGGATCCATACGGAGCCTATCGACGATGGCAGTATAGGCGTCATCGACAAAAAGGTTCTGACCGAGTATGACCGCGGGGATCTCGAAGCTTCTTAAGTCGATAAACGAACTGAAATTCTCGACACTGTTGAGGATGGCATTGTAAACGCCTTCGATATCGAACGGTTCGGAATCAGCCGCTATGCTTTCCGACGGAAAAAATGCGAACAGACCGAATAAAATTACAAAAACGAGGAAAAGCGATAACGATTTTTTCATTAAACAGTTCTCCTTAAAAACAAGAGGTCATTTTGAAAGTTCTTCTTTGAGCTTGTCTGCCATATCCGTTTTCTCCCAGTTTACGCCGAGTTCGTCACGGCCGAAATGACCGTAGGACGCAAGCTGCTGATAGATCGGCTTTCTGAGATCGAGCTTTTTGATGATCGCGGCAGGACGGAAATCGAATACTTTGCGTACTGCGCTTGCTATCTTTTCATCATCGGTACTCCCGGTGCCGTAGGTATTGACACGGACGGAAAGGGGATTCGCAACACCGATAGCGTATGCTACCTGGATCTCGCATTTTGAAGCGATGCCGGCAGCGACAACGTTCTTTGCAACGTAGCGAGCCATATAAGCCGCGGAACGGTCAACCTTTGTGGGATCCTTGCCGGAGAAAGCTCCGCCGCCGTGGCAGGCATATCCGCCGTATGTGTCAACGATAATCTTTCTGCCGGTGAGTCCGGAGTCGCCCTGCGGACCGCCTATGACGAATCTTCCGGTCGGGTTGACGTATATTTTGGTATCCGCGTCAATAAGGGAAGCCGGAATGATGGGAGTGATGACGTTTTCTATGATATCTTTTCTGATCGTTTCAAGTTCGACGTCAGCAGAATGCTGCGACGAAACAACTATCGCATCGACACGCGCCGGAACGTTGTCGTGATATTCAACGGTGACCTGAGTTTTTCCGTCGGGACGCAGGTAGGGAAGAAGACCGTTTTTGCGGACTTCGGTCAGCTTCTTTGCGAGTTTATGAGAAAGGTATATCGGCAGCGGCATAAGGCAGTCGGTCTCGTTGCACGCAAAGCCGAAAACCATCCCCTGGTCGCCGGCACCGGTGTCGAGGTCTTCGTCTTTTTCGCCGGATTTGGCTTCGTAGGATTTGTCAACGCCGAGCGCGATGTCGGAAGACTGCTCGTCGATGGCGGTTATGATGCCGCAGGTATTGGCATCAAACCCTTTGTCCGATGAGTCGTAGCCGATTTTTTTGATCGTATTTCTGACTATTGAAGGAATATCCACATAAGAATCGGTGGATATTTCACCCATAACGAGTACGAGACCGGTCGTTATCGCGGTTTCGCAGGCGACACGCGCCATAGGGTCTTTTTCGAGTATCGCATCAAGTACGCCGTCGGAGATCTGGTCGCATATTTTATCGGGATGTCCTTCGGTAACTGATTCGGAAGTGAAGTAATGCTTTAACATAATTGTCCTTTCCGGTATCGGGGTAATAAAAATAACGCCTGCAAAGACAGACGAAATCTCTACGGGTTCACCATAATGTTCTCATCTGCCGAAAGATAGCTTTCGCTGAATTGACACCTTACGCGCACGCAGGTTGTCGGGCTTCACAGGGCAGTTCCCTCCGCCTCTCTTGATAAGAAATTTACGTTATATTTATATCACGGATTTTCGGCTCTGTCAAGTGATTTTTATGTTTCAAACAAATTTTTTGCACAATGCGTGAAAAGACGCATAATCTGTACCGAGGAAAGATATTTCCGCATTAAACAGATATGGAGGAATTTGATATATGATCGAAAACAAACCGGCACGTTCGATCTGCGGCAAGCCCAATGAGCTTTGCTGCGTAAGCGTCAATAAGATATTCGATTCCGCAAGAGATAAGGACTGTCTTGAAGACCTCAGAGTATGTTTCTGCGACTGTTATCAGGAGATCATCGACAGAGCAAATGCGATAAGATGCAGAAACGTCGAAGTCATCGACACGAATATCTCACTCGAAGCGGTGCCTTTCAACAAAGGATTTTATCAGGTAAACGTAAGATTTTATTTCGTTGTAACGCTTGAATGCTGCCTTTGCAGCGGAAGGACTGAGGAAGTAAAAGGACTTGCGGCATTTGACAAGAAAATCATACTTTACGGCAGTGAAAAGAACGTCGCCGTATTCACGTCCGATCCGGAAAACAACACTTTCTGCCCCGATAACATCGAATGCAGAACCGAACCGACGCTTCCCACCGTTACGGTAGAGGTCGCGTCCCCTGTGTGCCTTGACGTCAAGACGATGGAAAGATGCCATCCGTTCGGCAGCTGCTGCCTGCAGATCGACGCCATTCCCGAAAGGATCGGCAGAAGATTTGACGGCAACTTTACTGACGATATCGGCTCCAAGAGAGTTTACGTCACAATAGGGATGTTTACGATAATCAGAATGGAACGCCCTGTTCAGCTCGTGCTTCCGAGCAGCAATTTCTGTCTGCCGGATAAAGAATCCACGCCTGACGGCTGCGCCGATCCCTGCTCCGTGTTCGGCAAAATGAGTTTCCCGTACGGAGAATTTTATCCTTATGCCTCAAACACTCCGCGTGACGACGACAGAAACGGCTGCTGCAATAAGTAAATGACAAATTGCAAATCAGCGTAATAAAAGAAACCGTGGGCTTTCGCTCACGGTTTCTGCAATAATTCCGATTATTTATTCTTTACAACTACAACGCCTGCGAGGGTAACAACAGATACGATTGCGAGAGCGATCATACCAGCGTCGCCGGTCTTAGGAGTGGGCTGTTTGGATTCTTCTGCGGGTTTGGATTCTTGCTTGGATTCTTCTTTGGATTCTTCAACGGGTGCTTCGGAAGATTCGTCATCTTCTTCGGGAATGAAGGTTTCAATGCCGAATTCGGTGAAGCCGAGCCATTCGGAAGCGGTGTACTGGAAAGTATCATACCAATAAGTGGGGTTGCCCTGATATACGGGGATATCGCCGAATACGAAGGTGAGTTTGAGGTATTTAGCTTCAACGATCTCATCGAGTTCTACGTAGAAGTCTTCAATGAGAGCTTCGTCGGAAGCGGTGGGTTCATAACCGTAGTCACCGGAAAGGATGTATTCGCTGCCGTCGATGGAATATTCAACGGTAACTTTGCCGTCTCTGGGAAGGCCGATCATGGAGTTGGATTCGGTATAGGTATCGAAAGTAACTGCGAGGATGCTTGCGATCTCTTCAAGTTCGATGGTGAAGCTGCAGCTTGCGACGGGACCGAGGTCAGCGTCTTTGGCGTTGAGGTTCTGAACGAGAAGAATGCCGGCGGTAGAGAAAGTAGTAACGCCTGCGTCGATGAGGGTTTCACCGTCGGTAAGGCAAGCAATTGTGGAACCGCCCTGATAAGCTTCTTTAGCAGCGCCGTCTTCGGTAGAGAAGGTGATGCTTGCGATAGTAGCTTCGTCTTCGGCTGCGGAAACAGATACTGTGCAGAAAGCAACTGCAAGTACAAGGATGAGTGCGAGAGAGATTACTCTTTTCATTGTTTGAACTCCTTTCAACATTGTTCATCGTATTTTAACATAAAGGGAGCTGAATGTCAATACATTTTTGACATTTATCACAGAAAAAAATTAAATAATAGGAATAAAATTGAAAAATCAGAAAGCGATCTTGTCTTCGATGTACTTTTTGACGTCTTCTTTCTTTATTCTTACCTGTTCCATCGTATCGCGGTCGCGGACGGTAACGCAGCCGTCGGTTTCGGTGTCGAAATCGTAGGTTATGCAGAGCGGGGTACCGATCTCGTCTTCGCGGCGGTAACGTTTGCCGATAGAGCCGGCTTCGTCGTAATCGACCATAAAGTATTTGGAAAGTTCGGCGTAAAGTTCTCTTGCACCGTCACCGAGTTTTTTGGAAAGAGGAAGAACGGCGGCTTTGACGGGAGCAAGGGCAGGATGTATGCGGAGAACGGCACGGATATCATCTTTGCCGTCGGTACCGAGGTTTTCTTCATCGTAAGCGTCGCAAAGGACGGCGAGAACGGTTCTTTCGACACCGAGACTCGGTTCAACAACGTAAGGAATGTATCTTTCGTTCGTATCGGGATCGAAGTAGGTGAGATCCTTGCCGGATACGTTCTGATGCTGGGTAAGGTCGTAATCGGTTCTGTCGGCAACGCCCCAAAGCTCGCCCCATCCGAACGGGAAGAGGAATTCAAAGTCGGTCGTTGCTTTGGAATAGAAGCAAAGCTCTTCGGGATCGTGATCGCGAAGTCTGATATTTTCGTCCTTGAGACCGATCGAAAGCAGCCATTCGTGACAGAAGTTTCTCCAATATCCGAACCATTCAAGGTCGGTGTTCGGTTTGCAGAAGAATTCAAGTTCCATCTGCTCAAATTCACGGACACGGAAGATGAAGTTGCCCGGTGTGATCTCGTTTCTGAACGATTTACCTATCTGTCCGATACCGAACGGAAGCTTTTTGCGTGTGGTACGCTGTACGTTGACAAAGTTCGTGAATATGCCCTGAGCCGTTTCGGGACGGAGGTAGACGGTGTTTTTCGCGTCTTCGGTAACGCCCTGGAAGGTCTTGAACATAAGGTTGAACTGACGGATATCGGTGAAATTATGCTTTTTGCAGGAAGGGCAGGGAATGTTGTTGTCTTCGATGAACTGCTTCATTTCAGACTGGGTGAAAGCGTCAATCGGTTTTTCGAGCTGCTTGCCGTTTTCAGCGCACCAGTCTTCGATGAGTTTATCGGCTCTGAAACGTTCGTGACATTCGCGGCAGTCCATAAGAGGATCGGAAAATCCGGCAAGATGTCCGCTTGCTACCCATGTCTGAGGGTTCATAAGGATGGCGGCGTCAAGACCGACGTTGTACGGGGATTCCTGAACGAACTTTTTCCACCAGGCACGTTTGATGTTGTTCTTGAGTTCAACGCCGAGAGGACCGTAGTCCCATGTGTTGGCAAGTCCGCCGTAGATCTCGCTGCCGCTGAAGATGAATCCTCTGCCTTTGCAGAAAGCAACGATTTTGTCCATTGTTTTTTCGGTGTTTACCATAATTTATTACTCCTTGAAAATATTATTTTACGTTTATTTTTTCATTTTAGACATCTGACGCTGTGCCATAACGAGCTTGTAATAGCGTTTGCGGTTGTTAATAAGCTCGTCGTGAGTACCGACCTCTTCGACTCCGCCTTTTTCAAGCACTATGAGCTTCGTGGCATTACGGAGCGTTGAAAGTCTGTGCGCGATCGCTATCGTGGTCCTTCCCGCGATAAGCTGATTTATCGCATCCTGGATCAGCTTTTCGGTCTTGGTATCGAGCGACGCTGTGGCTTCGTCGAGTATGAGTATCTTCGGATTTCTGAGTATCGCGCGCGCAATCGCTATTCTCTGACGTTCACCGCCCGAAAGAGTCTGACCTTTTTCGCCGACTATCGTATTGTAGCCGTCCGGCAGTTTCATTATGAACGTATGCGCGTTGGCGAGCTTTGCGGCTCTGATGACGTCATCGACGGAGCAGCCCGGACGGGCGTAGGCGATATTGGAATATATCGTTCCTTTGAACAGGAACGTTTCCTGAAGCACGACGCCTATCTGTGACCTCAGACAGTGCTGATCGTATTTCCGGATATCCGTACCGTCTATCTTTATCGAGCCTTCGGTAACGTCGTACAGACGCATTATGAGGTTTATCATCGTGGATTTGCCGACACCGCTTCGCCCGACGATACCGACCATCTCGCCTTTGTTTATATCGACGTTTATGTTCTTCAGCACGTCTTCGTAGTTATTATAGCCGAAATACACGTTGTCGAACGATATATTGCCGGTGATCTCGCGTTCTATCGCTTCGGCGTCGTTGGCAATATCCGGCTCTTCGTCTATCAGCTCAAATACCTTTGCCGTTGACGTCATAGCTCTTGCGAACTGACGCGGCAGGAATGCCGCCTGACGGAGCGGGCCGTATATCATACCGACGTAAGTGAGGAACTGCGAAAGCTCACCGAGAGTAGTCGTATGCGCGATCACCTGCGAGCCGACGAAATAAAGTACCGCGTATTCGCCGATGCCGAGCAGGAAGTTTGCAAACGGCATAATGAGCGCCCAGGTCTTTTCGTTTTGTTCGGAAATATCGGCAACTTTTCTTGCCGCATCGTCAAAACGCTTGCTTTCGTATTTTTCGGTGCCGAACACCTTGACAACCCGGATGCCCGAGAAAACGTCGTGCAGCAGGGTATTGACGGACGATTCCGCTATCCACTGACGCACATATATCGAGTGCATAAACGTGCGCAGGAAATAAAACATCATTATAATGAGCGGAACTGGTACAAGTATCGCAAGCGTCAGCTTCCAGTTCATAATGAACATCGCAATACTGATACCGATAAACGTAAGCGAAATACTGAGTATCGACGGTATCGTGGACGTGAGGAAGTCACGCATAACGTCCGAATCCTGCGTTATCCTCGTGATGATCTCGCCTGATGTGCGTCTGCCGACTCTGGCAAGCGACATTTCCTGCACTTTGGTATAGACCGTTTCACGCAGTTTGAGCGTTATCTTGTTGCCGACTTTGACAAGGATTATCTGTCTGATAACGGGGATGAGCGTCATAAGCAGCGCGACACTGATCATTGCGGCGATGACCGCGAAAAATCCGCCGACGCTTCCGGGTTTATCCGTACTCAGATATCCGTCGATCAGTTCGCGGTTGACGAACGTACTCACCACACTTAACCCGGTTGACGCAAAGAACAGAACGAGGGAAATTATAAGCGGGAGGAGATGCGGCTTGAGGAACGGAAGTATTTTCGCAAGCAGCATCTTTCTGTCGGCACAGTTGGGGCAGTTCTTTGATCCGGCAGGGAACGGCGTGCCGCAAATGGGGCAGGAGGTCTGATCGTCTTTTTCGGAAAAGCGGGTGATTGTACGTCCGGCTTTGACGGTTTTAAGACGTTTGACCGTATTCTGCAGCGCGACGGCATTCTTCATATCCGTTCTGCACAGTTCAAATCTTTCTCCTTCCGACGTGTATTCGACGGAAGCGCAGCCGATATACTGAACGTAATCTATATCTTCCATATTTTCTATATCGTAACTGACGATACCGCCGTTTTCGGTATAGATGTGAAGACATTTTCCGAGAACTCCGCCGCAGCCGATGCTGTATTCGTTATCTCTCGTTAGATTGAAGCGGAAGATGAAATTCGGCTCTTTTTCAAAAGAGGAATGTATTTCGTTTATCGCTTTATTGTAAAGCGTTCTGTCGAGTTTTAACTTCGGAGGCAT
>JAZUKE010000048.1:0-2457 GCA_045643125.1 Eubacteriales bacterium | reverse complement strand
CATTGCTGCAATGGTATCGGCATTGGGAATTTCTCTTGAAATATCAAAAGGGATGGCATTTTCTCTGATCGCCTGTCTTAGAAACAAACCGATTGCCGTAGATAAATCAAGGCCGAAATCGGCGAATAATTCCTGTGCTTTGGCTTTAACCTCAGAATCAATACTGATATTCGCTGTTGTTTTTGACATAACAACACCTCCTATAATGATTTCAATATCATTATATACTATGATACACAACTTGTCAAGATTTATGATTACTTAATAATCACAAAATGATTATAATATGCACATCGCATTGCCGAACATAACGGGACGCAAGTACATCTCTCATCGAAAGAATTTTTCGTCAGACAAGGCGCACCGAGCGAGCGGCGGCGAAGGCGTACCTATGTACGTCGAGCCGTCCGAGTCGAGGAGCAACGCCGTATGGCGGAAAATTATTCGATGAGCATCGCGTCGCCAAACGAGAAGAATCTGTACCTTTCTCTCACGGCTTCTTTATAAGCGTTCATCGTGTGTTCGTAGCCGGCAAACGCCGAAACGAGCATTATGAGAGTTGATTCGGGCAGGTGGAAATTGGTGATAAGTCCATCCATTATCTTGAATTTATACGACGGGTAGATGAATATTCCCGTTTCGCCGTCGCAGGGGGCGACTTTGCCGTCGTCGGACGCGCAGGATTCGAGAAGTCTGCACGACGTGGTGCCGACCGCGATGACTCTGCCGCCGTTTTGCTTGACCTCGTTTATCGTGTCGGCGGACTCTTTTGTGAGAATTATGTGTTCGACGTGCATTTTGTGTTCGAGTATGTTGTCTTCCTTTACGGGGCGGAACGTGCCGAGCCCGACGTGCAGGCAGATTCGTACTATTTTTACGCCTTTCTGCTCTATCTTTTCAAGCAGCTCGGGTGTAAAATGCAGTCCCGCGGTGGGCGCCGCCGCCGAGCCGTCGTGACGTGCGTAGACGGTCTGATAGCGGTTCTTTTCCTTTAATTTTTCGTGTATATACGGCGGGAGCGGCATACTGCCGATCTCGTCGAGGATCTCAAGAAAGTTGCCGTCGTAGATGAATTTTATGCGCCTTGCGCCGTCGTCGCCGACGGAGATGACTTTGCCGCTCAGTTTATCGGAATAAACCAGCGTATCGCCCGGACGAGCCTTTTTGCCGGGCTTCACAAGGCAGTTCCACTCGTCGCCCTCGGCGCGTTCGAGCAGCAGCGTTTCGACGTCGCCGATATGCTCTGGATTTTTGCCGAAAATGCGTGCCGGTATGACCTTTGTATCGTTTATGACGAGCGCGTCGCCCTCGTGAAGATAATTGAGCACGTCGGTAAAAACGGTATGTTTTATCTCCCCGCTTTCGCGTCCGAGGACGAGAAGCCGCGAGGAATCGCGTTTTTCTATCGGTGTCTGAGCGATAAGCTCGGGAGGAAGTTCGTAGTAATACGACGAAAGTTTCGTCAGATCGGGAATGTTTGACATTTTTTGCCCCTTTTGAATAAACTATCCAGGAGGACTGATGCGATCCGGGATCCCGGATCAGATGATGCTCTCGGATTTTGTATTTTATTATTATACTATACTGTTCATTCTATTTCAAGCGTTTTTTGAAGAAAGGATAATATTTTTATGCTTGAAGTCCCCGTATTCAGGGGTATCGCCACCGCGCTGGTCACGCCTTTTGACAAAGACGGGATAGATTACACGTCGCTCGGCAGAATTATCGAGTTTCAGCTCACTCACGGCGTTGACGCTCTCGTCGTATGCGGTACGACGGGCGAAGCGTCGGTGCTGACGACCGAGGAGAAAAAGCAGCTCATCGACTTTGCCGTGCGTCAGACGCGGCACCGCGTCCCCGTGATAGCCGGAACCGGAAGCAACGACACGCGGAAAGCGTGCGAACTTTCGGAATATGCCTGCTCCGTCGGCGCGTCGGCGCTGCTCGCGGTGACGCCCTATTACAACAAAACGACACCGAAAGGACTTATACGCAGTTACGAGGAGATAGCGTCGTCGTCCGACAAGCCCGTGATAGTTTACAACGTACCGTCGCGCACGGGCGTAAACATCACGCCGGAGCAGTACGCCCGTCTTGCGGAAATTCCGAACATCGAGGGAATAAAGGAAGCGAACGGCGACCTTTCGCAGTTTGCGTACACGTCCTCGCTCTGCAAGGGAAAGCTGCGTTTATATTCCGGCAGCGACGAGCTGCTGCTTCCGTTTCTGTCGCTCGGAGGCGACGGCGTGATCTCCGTCGCGGCGAACGTCGTACCCAAAAGAATGAAAAAACTCTACACGGCTTTTCTGTCGGGCGACCACAAAAAGGCGTCGGAAATGCAGGACGCTCTGACTCCGCTCGAAAGGGCGCTGTTCTGCGAAACGAATCCCGTACCCGTAAAAACCGCTCTGCATTATATGGGACTGTGCGAAAAACGCTTCCGTCTGCCGCTTTGCG
>JAZUKE010000047.1:0-31675 GCA_045643125.1 Eubacteriales bacterium | reverse complement strand
CTTACCAAGACCACGCTCTACGGTGTTAAAGAAAGGAGCGCAAAATAATGGCTAACAAATTCAATGTCATCAAAAATTCCAAGGTAATACTTATCATTACTGCGGCTATCCTTCTTATCGGCGTCGTTGCTATGATCGTTGTCGGCTTCAATATCGACATCGACTTCTCCGGCGGTACCGAAATCAAGCTCAATATCGGTCGTGAAGTCACTTCCGATGACTGCAATAAGATCAACGGCATAATCGAAGAACTGTTCGGTAAAGAATACGTTTCTTCCACCACCAAGGATACCAACCTCACCTCTCTTGCTATCATCCGTACCGGCACTGCCGAGCTTACGAACGATCAGCAGACCAAGCTTCTTGAAAGACTCGATACCGAATTTTCGGTAAACCACGTTGAAAGCGCCGATTTCGAGATCAACTCCATCTCCGCTTCCGTCGGTGACGAACTCAAGACCACTGCCATCCTTTCCGTTGTGATCGCAGTTATATGTATGCTCGTTTATATCGCGTTCAGATTCCATTCCGTTGAATCCGCGCTCGCTTCCATCGCCTGCCTCGTTTTCAACTCCTTCGTTATGATAGCCGTTTACTCGGTATTCCGGATCCCCGTTGACTCCAACATCATCGCGGCTCTGCTTACCATACTCGGTTACTCGATCAACGCTACGATCGTTATATTCGACCGTATCCGTGAAGATAAGAAGCACGCTCCCGAAAATACACCTTTCGGCGATATCGTTGCTGCCGGAACCTCCGAAACTATGGGACGTTCCCTCAACACCACTATCACAACGCTTCTTACCATCCTTATGATCTACATTCTCGGTGTTGAATCCATCCGCGATTTCGCGCTTCCTCTTATCGTAGGCATCATCGCCGGTCTGTTCTCCTCCGTTTGCCTCTCCGGCTATGTCTGGATGAAGCTCGGCGAATGGTTCGCTCCGATCAAAGCGAAGATCGCTGCTAAAAAAGAAAAGAAAGCAAAAGCGAAATAAGCAAACAAAAGCATAAAGAAAAGACCTGCTCGGATTGAACAGGTCTTTTTTGGCGCTGTTAAAATTGCTGCTTTTTGTCAAGCCCAGAACATTCCGCCGGGGTTGGTGTCTATGCGGCATTCTTTGAGGAATGCGACAGCTTTTGCAAGTCCTTCATAGGTGGACATAAGGGAATCTTCGTGTTCGATGGAAAGAACGTCGTCGTAGCCGACCATACGCAGATTGGAGCAGAAGTCCTTCCAATACTGATATCCGTTGCCGTAACCGACGGTACGGAATATCCACGATCTGTTGATCTCGTCGCCGTAATGCTTCGTGTCAAGTACACCGTTGACCGCGGTGTTGATGGCATCGACTTTGGTATCCTTTGCGTGAACGTGATAGATAGCGTCGCCGAGGTAGCGGATAGCCGCAACGGGATCGACCTGCTGCCAGATAAGATGCGACGGATCGAGGTTTGCGCCGATGATGGGGCCGACCGCTTTGCGGAGCTTCATCAGGGATTCGGGATTATATACGCAAAAGCCCGGGTGCATCTCGAACGCGATCTTTTCGATTCCGTGGAAAGAAGCGAATTCGGCTTCCTTCTTCCAATAGGGGATGAGTTTTTCGTTCCACTGCCAGTCGAGTATTTCGAGGAAATCTTCGGGCCACGGGCAGGTCACCCAGTTGGGATATTTGCTTTCTTCGCAGTCGCCGGGGCAGCCGGAGAAGCCGATGATCTTCTTTATGCCGAGCTTTTCTGCAAGGAGAATGGTATTTTCAAAGTCGGTATGATACTTGTTTGCGATCTCTTTGTTGGGATGAACGGGGTTACCGTGGCAGGAAAGGCAGTTAAGCTCGATACCGTATTTGTCGAACGCTTTGCGGAATTCGGTTATCTTGCTTTCGTCCGCAAGGAGGGCAGCGGGATCGCAGTGTGCTTTTCCGGGATATCCGCCGGCACCTATTTCAGCGGCTTCGATGCCTGCGTTTTTGAACGTTTCAAGCGCTTTTTCAAGCGGAAGATTGCCGAGAAGAACGGCACATACGCCTATTTTCATTTTTTTTACTCCTTATTTTTCAGAATATTTGATAATTTCGTTTTAATCAAAGTAAAACGGTTCGCCGGTCTTTGCGGATTTATAGATACCGTCGAGTATGCGGGAAACGCAGTAAGCCTGTTCGGGAGTGCAGAACGGCGTTTTGTCGTTGATGACAGCGTCGATCCAAAGGCGTGCTTCGCGGTCGGAGGCGTTTTCGTTTGCTACGCCTTCGTAGAATGCGGCGCCGCCGGAAGCCATATTGGGTTTAAGAACGTACTGTCTGCCGTTGATTATGCCGTTCATACGGATGCCGTCGTTCATATCAAGACCGCCTTCCGTACCGCAGAGAGTGGTGACGGCTTCACGCGGGTCAAGAATGTTGAGAGCCCACGACGATTCAAGGTAGACGGTAGCGCCGTTTTCCATTACGATAAAGCCGAAAGCGGCGTCTTCAACGGTGAAATCGCCTTTTTTCCAATCGCCCCAGTCGTTGCCGGTGGGGAATTTGTCGCCGAGTTTTTTGTATGTAGTGCCTACGCAGTATTTGGGTTTGTAGTTGTTCATACACCAAAGCGTAAGGTCAAGTGCGTGAGTGCCGATGTCGATGAGCGGACCGCCGCCCTGTTCGTATTCGTTGAGGAAAACGCCCCAGGTAGGAACGGCACGTCTTCTGAGCGCAGTTGCTTTTGCATAATATATTTCGCCGAAAGTGCCTTTTTCCGCTTCTGCTTTAGCAAAGAGGGAATCAGGTCTGTGACGGTTCTGATAACCGATAGTCAGCTTTTTGCCGGTCCTCTTTGCGGCATCGACCATCTTTTTCGCTTCTTCGGCGTTGATAGCCATAGGCTTTTCGCACATAACGTGCTTGCCCGCTTCAAGAGCGTCAACGGTGATGAAAGAGTGGCTTCTGTTCGGAGTGAGAACGTGAACGACCTCGATGCTTTCGTCTTTGAGAAGCTCCTTGTAGTCGGTATAGACCTTTGCGTCAGGTACGCCGTACTGCTTTGCGGCTTTTTCGGCTCTTTCGGGGATAAGGTCGCAGAAAGCGACGAGTTCGACGTTTTTGAGCTTGTGAAGAGAGGGAAGATGCTTGCCGTTGGCGATACCGCCGCAGCCGATGATCCCGATTTTTACGATTCTGTCGGACATTTTGGTTTTCTCCTTTCGGTAACACATAGTTTTTTGGTAAAGATTTGTTATTGCGGGAACCTTACAAATGTTCACTAAAACTATAACACCAAAAGCGTCGAAAGTCAAGCAAAAACAGAGTTTTATTCACAAATACGTCTGCCGTTATTGACTATTTGTACCTGTTGTGGTATACTTGATTATCAAATAATTCGGATGTGATGTTATGCGTCTTGAAAATTTCGATGATTTCTGCAGCATACTCAAAACGAGCGGCTTTTCTATGGGCGGCGGAAACCCCAAAGGGATATATTCCGTCGTGCCGTTCACCTGGGAACACCAGGACGGACTCGATACGCCCGTCAGATGGCACACGGGTGACCCCGAGACCGACCCGTGGGAATGGCGTATGCGCGTGCTTGAAGAAAGGGACGATATTGCTTACGGCAAACTGTTTTTTTCGACAAGCGGATTCATTACCGACGAATGGTACCCGTACTTTTATTCGCTTCGCCGCAGAGGGATGACGTTTGAAGAAACGTATTCGGAAGGGCTGATTTCAAACACCGCAAAGCGGGTTTACGATATCATAAAAAAGGAAGGCGTCGCCGCTTTCCACGAAATAAAAAAGATCGGCGGCTTTACAAAAGAAGAAAATTCTTTGTTTGAACGCACCATAACCGAACTGCAGATGCGTCTTTTTATAACGATGTGCGGACGGACGCAGAAAATGAATTCCATCGGCATAGGCTACGGCTGGAATATTTCGATGTTCACACCGGTCGAAACCTTCTGGGAAGAAAGAAACGTCTGCCTTGAAGAAATCGACGAAGACGAAGCGTACGCAAAAATCAAAGAGAGGATACTTCTTCTCAATCCCGATGCCGAAGAAAAAAACATCAACAAATTCATATTTGGTAAATAACGGAGTAGATCAATGTTTTTGGCTTCCAAGAAAACCGACAGCGAAAAACGGCATAAGCAGATGACGGAATCCCCGATGCTGGGGCTTCTTATGTCAATGGCGATACCCACGGTGTTCAGCCAGCTTATAACCGTCATATACAATACTGCCGATACATATTTCGTATCAAAAATAAATAACAGCGCATCCGCCGCAGTCGGCGTGGTATTTTCGCTTATGTCGCTCATCCAGGCGCTCGGATTCGGGTTAAGTATGGGCGCAAACAACATAATCAGCCGCAAGCTCGGCGAAAAGAACGACGAAGAAGCGGCGATCTATGCAAACAGCGCACTTTTTGCGACGATAACGGTCGGCTTCATCCTTATGGCTGCGGGGCTTCCCAACCTCAAGTGGCTTATGCGGATCCTCGGCTCTACCGAAACGATGCTTCCGTATTCGTGCGACTACGCTATGTATATCCTCATTGCCGCACCGGTGATGTGCGCGTCGTTTATGCTCAATAACCTGCTTCGCGCCGAAGGCTCGGCGGTGCCGTCGATGATAGGGCTTTGCGCCGGAGGCGTACTCAATATCTTCCTCGATCCGCTGTTCATTTTTACGTTCGATCTCGGTATATCGGGCGCCGCGATAGCGACCGTGACAGGTCAGGCGGTCAGTTTCGTTATTCTTCTTATATTCTACCTCAAAGGAAAGAGCATCATCAAACTGAATTGGCGCAAGATAAGCCGTCGTCCTCACGAATATCTGATGATCTGCAAGGTCGGCTTCCCGACGATCTGCCGCCAGGGTATGGCAAGTCTGGCGTCGGCGCTTCTCAACATCGCAGCCGGTGCATACGGTGATGCCGCTGTCGCCGCAGTCACTATCGCAAACAAGGTATATATCCTCGTCCGCAATATCATAATCGGGCTCGGTCAGGGATTCCAGCCGATCGCCGGTTACAACTACGGCGCAGGGCTCAAAAGGCGCGTTCGCCGCGTAATGGATCTTTCGTGCTTCATCGGTACCGTCTTCTGCGTGATATGCGCCATCGTCATTTCACTCTTTGCCGGCAATATAATTTCGTGGTTCCGTGACGACGCGGAAGTTATAGAAATAGGCAAAACGGCGTTGTATTTCGCCTGTGCGGTAATGCCGTTTATGGCGTATTCCACTTTTGTGAATCAGCTTTATCAGTGCCTCGGCTTCACGGTCAGCGCCACGCTGCTCGCAAGCTGCAGACAGGGAATATTCTTCATCCCGTTCGTGCTGATACTTCCGCGCTATATCGGTATCGTGAGCATACAGAGCGTTCAGCCGCTTTCGGATTTTCTGACGTTTGTGGTGTCGATTCCGTTCCATATATGGTTTTACAAGAAAATACTTCCGCTTGACAAGGAGAAACAATATGAGTAAACTGCTTTACGGCGAGCTTATCAATACTCCCGCTTTTGTAAGATTTATTGAAAAATGTATGTCCGAGAGAACGCACATACACTCGTTCCGCTTCTTGAAGGACGGCAAGACCGCTGCGGCAGCCGATTTTGCGCCGTACAGCGGAAAGGAGCCTATGCACGTCTATTCGCTTTCAAAAGCGTTCACGTCGATCGCGTGCGGTATCGCGTGCGACGAAGGACTGCTTTCGCTTGACGAAAAAATGTGCGATATCTTCCCGGATAAAATGCCGGAGCATATTTCCGAACGCCTTGCAAGACAGACTCTCGGCGACGTGCTTTCGATGCAGAGCGGACACGCAAGATGCGTGCTTGACAATATGATAAAGTCCGGCGACTCGTTAAAGACGTTTTTTGAAACCGAAATGACTTATGAACCGGGGACTACGTTCATATACAGCACCGGCGGCACTCTCGTCTGCGGAGCGGCGGTCACAAGACGTTCGGGCGAATCGCTCGACGACTACCTTGCGTCGCGTCTTTTTGCAAAGCTCGGGGCAGAGAAGCCGTATTGGGAAAAGACCTGCGACGGTCTTTGCTACGGAGGCGTCGGACTCCGTGTCGACAGCGACACCGCAGCAAAGTTCGGTCAGATGCTCGCAAACGGCGGCGTTTACAACGGAAAACGCATCGTTTCGGAAGAATACATCAAAAACGCTTCGTCATCGCACGCGCTTGACGTCAACAACGGCTCCGAAGATTGGGTAGCCGGCTACGGATATCAGTTCTGGCTCAACAACGCTGCTCACGGCGGCTATCGCGGCGACGGCGCTTTCGGTCAGCTTTGCATAGTGAACAGCGAAAAGAACATAGTTTTCGTTATGGAATGTGAAACTCCCGATATGCAGAAGGAGCTTAACACGATCTTTGAATACATCGAAAGCAGCACGGAAGAAGACCTTTCGCTTATCGAAAAAGCCGAATCTCTCTGCCGCGACCTCTATTCGGTCCCCGCGACGACCTCCGTCGAAAATGCGTCCTACACGGTAAGCGCGAACGAAGCCCACATCTTCGGCATCGACGTTTCCGACAAAGAAAGCGATCTTGTGCTTGATCTTTGGTGCGACCACGGAAAACAGACCATCGTCTGCGGAAACGGCAGATACGTCAGAAACAGCGTAAGACTCAAATGTATGTCGCCCGCCATAATTGCTCTCCACGATTACCGCAATGTCGAAGATTTCAGCGTCTTCGCGGCGTTTGAAAACGCGGACGACGGAATAAAGATCATTCTCCGTCACACCGACCTGCCCCATACCCAGACGTGGCTCATCAAAGACGATAAGCTCACTATATCCGTCGGCTGCGGCGACCTGAAGCAAAAAGAATTTGCTCTCGCAAGAAAATAATACCGCATAACCGGAATAACAAGAAGCAGACTGACAATTATCAATCTGCTTCTTTTCGTTATTTCTTATATTCTTCAAATACCGTGTAATCTTCTACTATCTGGATCTCGTCGAGATAGAACGGCTTGTTCAGGTAATTTCCGTTATTGGAATAGTCCCAGAACAGATAGATCCCTCTTATATGGTCGTAGCACCATACGTTGCTGCCGGAGCTTCCCGTTCCGCTGCGGTACATAAAATCTTCGCTCGGGAACGCAAGCCAGCCCTTGAAGCCCTTGACGTTCGAGCCTTGAGCGTCGCCGAAGCAGCCGTCATCGCCGTGCTTGTAGGTCTTCCATTCGGTACTGCCGTCCGCGAGGTAATAGAAATCAAGATTCGCGTTGCCGTCGTTTTCGTCGGTATCGTAAAGCGCGCCGTTATCGGTGATAAATCCGAAATTGGCTTTTCTGAACGCAACGTCAGTAAAATCCACCCAAACACGCAGATACGACGTGTCGGTGAAATCCGCCGTGTTCTTGTTTTCGGCTGTCGCAAAAATGTACAGACCCTGGTTTTCGTTCGATGACGAGGAAACCGCAAGCGCCTTTGAACCGTTATAGCCTTTGCCGTCCGCAAGCGACGCGGTGGAGCCGGTATTTGACGCGGATGAATTCCACGCACCGCAGAAAACGTCGCCGTCGGCTTTTCCGCCGTAAACGAGGCTGCCCGATGCGTTTTTTAGCTCGTCAAGTTCAAAACAGGTGAACGTACCGACAAAATTCACGTCGTTTTCGGAGGTATATTTTGCGCTTTCGTGGTGCAGAGTGGTGAATTTTGAGGTGATCGGCTCGCCGACGTTGTCGAAACAGTCTATCGGATAGATCTCAACGGTATATTCTCTGTCGGATTTCAGCCCGTTGAGCGAGAACGAAAGCGATTTTACGAGCGGCTCATAATAATATTCGGAAAAATAATTGAATTCCTTTTTGTCTTTGTCAGACTTGCACACGATTTTGTAGCTGTAAATGCAGTCATCGTCGTATGCCTGCGGGAAAGATACGTTGACACCGGAAAAAGTGACACCTGAAAGAGTGATCTCCGCGTCGTCACCGAAGAACGGTTTTTCCGATTTTCTGTCGGCGTATCTGAAAGTAGATTTGTCGGTGGGGCAGTCTATGTAGTAGATAAGCTGCTCATCCTCGTCGTCAAGATTGGACGGAGTTTTGAAAAAGTCATCGGTGAGCAGGTTGTAGGGAAGAAGACGAACGTGGTTTTCGGCATCGACTTCCACGATATAGAACTGCGCCGCGTTGCTTGAATTGGGAGGTATCGTGCCGTAGGTCATCCCGCTTTCGTGCTCAAAATACGAAAGAGTGCCGGTACCGACGCAGGTGAAATCGCCTTGCCAGATGGATTCGGGATTGTTGATGGGCCCGTGCGAATGTCCCGAAAAGTTGATGACCTGCGGATAATTTTTGAAAATGTTTACGAATTTATCGCTGCCGGATGCGTACCATTCCGGGGAGACGTAAACGGTGTTTTTCAGATGCTGGTGCTGGAACGTGAAGATCGGCTTGTCGCTTTCGGCAGCGGCTTTTTCAAGGGCGTCGCTCAGAAACTTGAATGATTCGCTCGAAAAACCCGAACCGTCGGAAGTGGAAAGCCCGATTATGTGGAAACCTTTTATCACGATATCTTTGTCGAGCAGCGGATCCATATTCGCAATATAGCCTTCGCTGCCGTCGCCGTAATATTCGTGGTTGCCGATAACGGTGATAAGCTGTGTTTCTTCTTTTATCACGGCGTTCACGCTGTTTTTGAACGCATCGTACTCGTAAGGTTTGCCGTAGTTTGTCATATCACCGGCGACAAGTACGGCATCGACGGTTGGATATTCGCTGCTTTCGGCGTATTTATACGCGGAAGTGAACATTTTTTTCAGCCTCAACGCTTCGGTACTGCCTGTTGACGATATATGCGTATCGGAGCAGACCACAAGTCTTATAACGGGTACGAAATCGCTGTAATCGTAATTGCCTTTTTCTTCCGAAACTTCTTCGGATAGCGTCATACTTTCTTCATTACTTTCCGCTGATGATACTTCATCTGACGATGCTTCTGCCGCACTTTCGGCATCGCTGCTTTCTCCCGCGTTATTATCGGCGCAGGAAGCCAGAAGAGAAATAAGAAGAACAAAGGATAAGATAAGTGCAAATGCTTTTTTTGTCATAATTAACCCTCCGTATTATTATTTTGAAGTGTATGCTTTTACCGTATTCGTGAGCAGCATTGCGATCGTCATCGGGCCTACTCCACCGGGAACGGGAGTGATGTACGACGCTTTCGCTTCGCAGGACGCAAAATCGCAGTCGCCGCAGAGCTTTCCGTCAACGCGGTTCATACCGACGTCAACGACTACCGCACCGTCCTTTATCATACTGCCGTCAACCACGTTTGGCTTGCCGACGGCAACGATAAGGATGTCCGCCTGCCTTGTGAAAACCGAAATATCCGGTGTTTTTGAATGGCACACCGTGACCGTGCCGTGACGTGCGGTAAGCAGAGCCGCCATCGGCTTGCCGACGATGTTGCTTCTGCCGATCACGACGCAGTGCTTTCCGGCAATTTCCACACCGTATTCGTCGAGCAGTCTGATTATTCCCGACGGTGTGCAGGGAGCAAACGAGTCAAGACCTAAAAACATTTTGCCCACGTTTATCGGATGGAAAGCGTCAACGTCTTTTTCGGGAGCGATCGCTTCGATGACCGCTCTTTCGTTGATCGCCTTCGGGAGCGGAAGCTGAACGAGTATGCCGTCGATATCGGCGTTGTCGTTAAGTTCTTTTACAAGTGTGATGAGCGTTTCTTCCGTCGTGTCTTCGGGAAGAAGGTATTGCTTGGACGTTATCCCCGTCTCTTCCGAGGAACGTATTTTGTTTCTGACATATACCTGGGATGCGGGATTTTCGCCGACAAGCACCACCGCAAGGCACGGTGCGCGTCTGCCGGAAGCGACGATATCGGCTACCTGTTCTTTTATGCCCGCTTTGACTTTCAAGGACGTGGCTTTGCCGTCAAGTATTATCGCCATTGTCTTTTTCCTCACTTTCTTGTTTTTCTTCTTCTGCTGCTTCTTCTTCGTTTTCTATTGGTTCGAGCTTGTTCAGTTCTTCCGTGTCGTCATCGTCGTCAAGCTCGGTCTCTTCTTCCGGAAGCCCGGCGTCGTCTTCTTCGTCGTCGGAAGCGTCGGTCAGTTCGTTTGCCGAGTATTTTGCGGTGTATGAAGCGGCGTCAAGTTCCGTTCTTTTCGTCTTTTTAAGGAAATATACAAGCAATACCGTGCAGACCGCAAAGCTGAGAAGCCCGAGCCACACGAACAGCTTTTCGCCGAAAAGACCGCGGCAGCTGTCGGTACGCAGTATCTCGATAAGTCCTCTGCCGAGTCCGTACCACGCGAGGTACATCAGAAGTATCTGACCGTCAAATTTTTTCTTCTTGTAAGCGATGGAAATGAGTATGAAACCGACGAGATTCCAGAGCGATTCATAAAGAAAGGTCGGGTGCGCGATCACGGTCTGACCTCTCTGTACCCCGTTGCGAAGCTCGGTCACGGTCATTCTCCAGGGAAGGGAAGCTACGTTGTCGGAATATCCGTAGGCTTCGCCGTTCATAAAATTGCCCCAGCGACCGATTATCTGACCGATCATTTCGGCGGGAGCCGCCGCGTCGATAATGCGTAAAAAGTTGAGCTTTTTGATACGGCAATAGGTGAATATCGTAAGTATGCCGAAGATGAGCGAGCCGTATACGGCGATCCCTCCGTTGCGGATGTTTATCACGTCAATGAAGGATTCGTATTTCTGTCCGCTTGTCAGCACGTACATTATCCTTGCGCCGATTATCGCAATGGGGATCGTGAAAAGCGCCATATTGAGAATATGGTCTTCCGATATTTTTTCGACCTTCACCGTTCTGTGGTAAAAATAGATGAACGCAAGTATTATGCCGGTGGTGAGGATTATCCCGTACCACTGCACGTTTATGCCGAAAACTGTGAACGCGGTCTCGTTCACGGTGAATTTAAGCCCTAACCCGGGGAATTCGATTACGTTTGTAGTCATTTGTTATCCTCCTTTGGTGTTATTATCGAAAGACACATACAGTCATCGGAAAAGAGATCAAGACATTTTTCAGCGTATTCTTTTGTGATCCCTGCCATTATATCGGGGTAGTCGAACATATCGTCGCCTTCAAGGGCGAACGATACGAAAGAATCCGTGACGGATTCGGGAGAGTCAAAATCAAAGAGGATATCGGCGTACTGCGCTTTTTTGACTCTTTCAAAGTCTTTTTCGTCAAATCCGTTTTCTTTTGCGTGCCTTATACACTCTTTTATTCTTTCAAACAGCACTTCCGGCTTTTTTGAATACCCCGAAAGTTCAATGAAAAATGCTTTCCGCATAGTCTGATAACTGCTTCCGAACGACTCGAACAGTCCGTTTTCGTAACAGTCCGAATAAAAATCGCCCGATTGACCGAACAGCAGACCGACGATAAGCTCGATTGCCGCAAACTGTTTCATATCGCCGACAGCACCGTTTTTATCAAGCCGTATACCGACCGAAAAAAGCGGCAGCGATACGTCGAAAGACGATTTTACATAAGGTATCACGTCAACGTCATCGAACCGTATCGGCTCGGGAACGTATTTGGGACGGCATCCGATATGTCCCGTCACCTCCGTGACGACCTCCGCGACCTTGTCGGCATCGACGTTTCCGCAGATACAAAGCACCATATCCGAAAGACGGTAGGCGAAGCGTCGGCAGGCTTCGAGGTCTTTTTTGGTTATCGTTTCAACCGATTCGACCGTTCCGCCGGGATCGGAGCTGAGCGGAGTACCGCCGTAAAGGCAACGCATCATAGCGCGGTGACACTGCCACGACGGATTGTCGGAATACATTTTGAGTTCCTGTATGATTATCCCTTTTTCTTTTTTTACCGATCTTTCGGTAAAATGAGGGTTTGTAACGTGGGAGAGAAGTATGCGCAGATTGTCGTAAAAATTATCGGTCGCCGAAAACAGATACACCGTCTTGTCGCCTGCGGTGTAAGCGTTCGCGTCGCCGCCAAAAGCCGCGTACTGCTCAAAGACATCGCCGTCCTTCGTCTCGAACATTTTATGCTCCAAAAAATGTGCGCTGCCTTCGATGACGTTGAATTTTTCACCGTTTTCGTCAACGCAGACGGTATCACACGAGCCGAAGTTTACGGCGAAGACGGCGCTTGACGACGAAGTGTCTTTCGGCACTACATAAACGTCCAGCCCGTTTTCAAACGACATTTTTATGTATTTTTCCTTGACTCTCGGCGAATATTTTTCGTTTCGCGTCATTTTTGCGTTCCTTTCAGCAGAAAAACGGTGTCAAGCGTTATTTGCTTTGCGATATTTACCACGTCGTCCAACGACACGTTTTTTATCTGTTCTATGTATTCATCGGGAGTAACGATGTTTTCCTGAAGTATCTTTGTGCCGTAGTATGAGCATAACTGCGTCGTATCGTCCGTGACCGCTTTGCAGGAGCTTATGACGGACGACACCGCACTTTCGTATTCTTCGCGGGTGACAGCAGCGTTTTTAATATCTTCAAGCTCGGAAAGTATCGCTTTTTCGGCTTTTTTTGATTTTGACGCGTCTATCCCGGAGGTGACGAACATTATGCCTTTGCGTCTGTCGAACGACGACGAGCAGTAATAACAAAGCGACATTTTTTCACGCACGTTCATAAACAGCTTTGATATAGGAGAGCGCGAGAAGATCTCACCGAAAAGGGTAAGGGCTGACGAAGCGTTTTTCCACGGTTCTCCTCCGATACGAAAGCCCATAACGAGAGTCGACTGCTCGGTGTCGGCGTCTTCCGCAAAAGAGCGCACCTCGTTTGCTTTATCTATATATACAGTTTCGGGAAGAGAAGAAACACGCGCTCCGAACGGCAGATACTTCTTAATGGCGTCTTTAACCGTGTTTTCGTCCGTGCTGCCCGCAAAAACGATATGCAGAGCCGCATTACTTATAAGATAATGATAAAATTCGGTAAGGGATGCGGCATCCACCGAGTCGATGAGCGAAAGATCACCGACGGGAGACACCGAGTAGGCTTCGTTTTCGCACATCAGATCGACGGCACGCTTAAGAGCGTAGCGCGGCTTGTTGTTCACCACCGCAAGCAGCTGTTCGCGGAGCGAGGACTTTTCGCGTTCGAGATATTTTGCGTCGAACGCACCGTTTACGAAATACGGATCAAAAAGAAATTCCCCGAGCAGACCGATGCTTTGTGCAAGGATATCCTCGCCTTTTATCGCGTATTCGTTTTTCAGGCAGGTAAGACTGCACGAAAGCGTCAGCATCTCGCCCGTCTTTGACTGATTGAGGTCGATAGAGCAGGAATAAATGTCTTCGCAGGCGGCGCAAAGCTCCTTTACCGTCGGATATGCTTTGCTTCCGCGAAGCATCACCTTGTAAAGGAGTGACATTTTTGTGGCGTTTTCGGCAGACAGAGGGATCGTGAAATTCACGTTCAGCGATTGCACCTTGCTTTTTTCGGTGAAAACCGTGAACAGCGTGACGCCTTCTGCCAGAACAGTAGTTTTATAATTCATAAAATTCAGATTATCCTTTGGGCGGAATCTTTATCTGTATAAAGTATCGCTTTGTTGTGCTTTCTCAAGATCGTGCAGGGGCAGTATTCGCCGATCTCGCCGTTCAGCATAGTATATACGGCATTGGCTTTGGTCGGAGCGGGAACGACGCAGAAAACGTATTCCGGAGCAACAAGAGTCGGGATAGTGAGCGTTACGGCGTGCGTCGGCACTTCGTCGATCGACTTGAAGCAGCCGTCATTCACCTGCTGATTGCGGCACACAAGGTCGAGAGATACGGTCTTGACCGCTTTTTCGTCGTTGAAGAACGCTTCGTGCGGATCGTTGAACGCGATATGACCGTTTTCGCCGATGCCCATACAAACGATATCGGGCGACGCGGCTTTGAGAAGCGAAGCGTATCTTTCACATTCGGCGTTGATATCGGAAGCGTCACTCTTTATGTAATTGACCGATTTGAAACTGACTTTTTCAAAAAGTCTGTCACGCAGAAACTGACCGAAAGCCTGCGGCGCGTGCAGGTCGAGACCGACGTATTCGTCCATATGGAAAGCGTTTATCCTTGAAAAATCGACCGTTTCGTCGGCGGTAAATGCTTCCAGAAAATCGTTCTGGCTCGGTGCGGCGGCGAATATCATAGATATTTCGTCTTTGGTCTCAAGCAGCTTCTTGACGGCGGCTGCCACGTCTTTTGCGGCGGAAATGCCCATATTGGTTCTGTTATCGTATACTCTGTATTCGAGTTTATCGACTTTTCCTTGTTTTATTATCATTTCATTCACCCTTTTTTATCTGTTTTCCCGAAATAAATACGTCTTTAACGTTTACGTCGCCGTCGAACACGACGATGTCCGCGTCGGCACCCGGACGGAGGACGCCTTTGTTTTTCATCCCGGCTATCGTTGCCGGTGTAAGCGTTGCCATTCTCACCGCGTCGGTGATCGGAGCGGAGGCGTAAAGCATCATATTCCTTACGAGCTTATCCGTCGTTGCGATAGAGCCTGCAAACGCGGTACGGTCGGGGAGCTTTGCCACTCCGTCTTCGATGATGACTTCGTAGCCGTTTTGAAGCGAGCCGATCTTCATTTTTCCGCTTTCAAATCCGGCGCAGCGAAGTGCGTCGGTGACGAGCGCGATCTTGTCGGCCCCAAGAGTTTTATAGATATAACGCAGTAATGACGGCGGCAGATGACGTGCATCCGCGATGATCTCAACGGTCAATCCGTCGATCATATAGCCGCTTTCGATAAGTCCGGGATGACGGAAGCCGCCTTTGCGGACTATCGTTGACATTCCGCTGTAAAAATGCGTAAGGTGTGTATATCCGTTTTCAAACGCTTCAAGCGCCGTTTCGTATTCGGCATCGGAGTGCCCGATCGACGGCAGTATGTTTCTTTCCTTAAGCACTCTGCCAAGCTCCATCGCGTTGTCAAGCTCGGGCGCTATCGACCAGCGTTTTATATATTTTCCGCCTTTTTCAAGTATCTTTTCGTAATGTTCCTTTGTGGGGGCTTTGATGTATTTTTCATCCTGTGCGCCCTTCTGACTGACCGAAAAATACGGCCCCTCAAGATGAAGACCGTAAAGGCAGCCTTTGTCGCCGCTTTTTTCTATTTTTTCATACACGTCAAAAAGGTTGAAAAGCTCACTGTCGTCGCAGGTTAATGCCGTGGCGAGCATAGAAGTCGTGCCGTGAAGCGAATGAAAAGACGCGACACCGCGGAACGCTTCTTCGGTGCCGTCCATAAAATCGTATCCGTTTCCGCCGTGAACGTGCAGGTCAATAAACCCCGGGGAAACGTATTTGTCTGCGTAATCGTGTACGTCAAAGCAGACGTCGTCGTTTTTTGCTTTTCCGACGTAGGTGATCTTTCCGTCTTCAAACGTAACTTCGCCGTTTTCGATAACACGGATCGGCGTTATGATGTTGCCTTTGAGTTTTGTTTTCATAAAATCAGCTTCTTTCAATAAGGCAGACCGCGTGGCAGGCGATGCCGTTTCCGGCGATGCCGAGCCCTTCTTCGGTCGTCGCTTTGATATTGACTCTGTCTTCTTCTATCTCAAGCGCAGAAGACACCGCAGTTATCATTTTTAATATGTTTTTTGCCATTTTCGGCTTTTCGGCTACTATCGTAACGTCGATATTCGAGACGGTATAGCCTTTTTCTTTGATAAGACCGTTCGTAAGCGAGAGCAGGGCGGCGCCGGAAATGTTCTCGAAGTTGTCATCGTTATCGGGAAACTGATGACCTATGTCACGGAGTCCGGCTGCTCCGAGCAGTGAATCGCAGATCGCGTGGCTCACAACGTCGCCGTCGGAATGGGCAAGCAGACTCAGCTCGCTGTCAAATCGCACGCAGCCGAGGTATAACGGTTTGTCTCCGCCGAAACGGTGAACGTCGTATCCGTGTCCTATTTTCATTATTATATATTGCCTCTCTCTTCAAGGAAATTTATCGCTTTTGCGATCTTTACGTCTTCGACCGTCGTCAGCTTGATATTGAGCGGCGAACATTCGACGTAACTGACCGAAAAACCGGCGTGTTCCGCGACGGCGGTATCGTCGGTCGAAGTGAAGCCGTCTTTATCGGCTTTTGCGCGTGACACGGTGAAAATATCTTTTCTGAACACCTGCGGCGTCTGCACCGCAATAAGGTTGTCACGTTTGGGAGTGTAGAAGCATTTTTCTTCTTCGCTTATATATTTGATCGTGTCGGTGACCTTGGTGCAGGCGCAGGAAGCGCCTTTTTCGATCGCTTCGTCTATAAGACGTGTTATGTCATCGACGGTTATGAACGGACGCGCGCAATCGTGTATGCAGACGATATCCGCTTTTTTTGCCGCCATTACGCCGTTCGTCACGGATTCGGTGCGCGTATTTCCGCCCGGAGCGAACAAAAACGGTTTTGACGTTTTTACAAGAGGTGCAAAGGCGTCCCTGTCCTTGGTGACGACGATTATCTCGTCGATCTTGTCACAGTTTGAAAAGGTCTCGACGACGCGTTCAAGCAGAGTTTTTGAACCGAGCTTTATAAGCGGCTTGGAAACGCCGCCCATACGGGCGCCGCTTCCTGCCGCTACGATTATCGCCGAAACGAAAACCTTGTCAGCCCTCATAAGCGTAACCGATCTCAAACGCTTTGAGGTTGAGCTCGGCAAGCTCGGGTTTTGCCTTGGGCGCGGACGCTCTAAGGCAGTCTGCAAAGTATTCTTTGGTGAAAAGTCCCGTCTTTTTGATGATGTAGCCGAGCATTACCACATTGGCGAGCTTCGAGAAACCGCCTTTGTCGGCAATGGAGGTAGCCGGGATATATTCAGCCTTGATGTCGTCACGGGTGCATTTGGAGTCGATAAGGGAAGAATCCACGAAAATAAATCCGTTCGGCTTCACCGCACCTACGAATTTGTCAAACGAAGGCTTGTTGAAAACAACGAGGATATTGGGGTTGGTAACGATGGGAGAACCTACCGGCTCGTCTTCAATATTGACGGAGCAGTTGCAGGTGCCGCCGCGCATTTCGGGACCGTAAGAGGGAAGCCACGAAACTTCTTTACCGCCGTTCATACCGGCAAGAACGAGCTGTTTGCCGGCAAAAAGGATACCTTGTCCGCCGAAACCGGCCAAAAGAATTGCAGGCATTTATTTTTCCTCCTTTGTAACGTCTTTGTACACACCGAGAGGGTAATGCTCGATCATATTCGTTCTGAGCCATTCAAGAGCTTTGTCGGGTGTAAGTCCCCAGTTAGTGGGGCAGGACGAAAGGACTTCGACTATCGAAAGACCGAGTCTCTTCTGCTGGATCTCGAAAGCCTTTTTGATGGCTTTCTTTGCGTTGACGACGTTCTTCACGCAGTCAACGGAAACACGTTCCGCATAAGCCGTGCCGTCGAGAGTGGCAAGAAGCTCGCAGATGCGGATCGGGTTGCCCTGGATGTCCTTCTGACGTCCGTAAGGCGTGGTCGTGGTGACCTGACCGAGAAGAGTGGTGGGTGCCATCTGTCCGCCGGTCATACCGTAGATAGCGTTGTTTATGAAGATGATCGTGATGTTTTCGCCTCTTGCGCCGACGTGTACCGTCTCGGCAGTGCCGATGGCGGCAAGGTCGGCGTCGCCCTGATAGGTGGACACGACTTTATCGGGATTGGCGCGTCTTACGCCGGTGGCAACGGCAGGGGCTCTGCCGTGAGGTGCTTCGATCATATCGCAGCCGAAATATTTATATGCAAATACAGAGCAGCCGACAGGAGCAATGCCTATGGTCTGTCCTTCGATACCGAGTTCATCAATTACCTCTGCGACAAGACGGTGAACTATACCGTGGGTGCAGCCGGGGCAGTAATGGAAAGGATCATCGGTAAGTGCATGGGGTTTGTCAAATACTACCATTTCTGTATCCTCCTTTATTTGCTCAGACGAACGATCTCGTCGGTGACATCGTTGACGGTGGGAACCATACCGCCCGTTCTGCCGAAATGAGTGACAGGACGTTTGCATTCGGTGGCGACCTTGACGTCGTTTATCATCTGTCCCATATTCATTTCAACTGCGATGAAACGCTGTACCTTGTCGGCGAGCTTGTTCAGGGCTTCCGACGGGAACGGGTAAAGGGTTATGCAGCGGAAAAGACCGACTTTGATCCCCATTTCTCTTGCCGCTTTGACTGCGGACTTCGAGATCCTTGCGGTGATACCGTAAGAAACGATGACGATATCGGCGTCGTCGCAAAGGTATTCTTCGTACATTACCTCGTTCTTTTCGACTTCTTCATATTTCTTGAATCTGGCAAGTACGGTCTCTTCAAGCACGTTCGGCTCGATATAAAGGCTGTTTACTATATTGTGTTCTCTTTCGTTGTTGTGACCGCAGCAAGCCCAGGTCTTGGGCGGAAGTTCGCGGGCAACGTGTTCTTCAAAATCTACCGGCTCCATCATCTGTCCGAGAGCGCCGTCGGCAAGTATCATTGCGGGCATACGGTACTGATCGGCAAGGTCAAAAGCAAGACCGGTGAGAGACGCCATTTCCTGAACGGAAGCGGGAGCGAGAACGATGAGGTGAAGGTCACCGTGACCGGGAGCTTTAGTCGCCTGGTTGTAGTCGGACTGTGCCGGCTGGATGCCGCCGAGTCCGGGACCGCCGCGCTGTACGTTGACGATGACGCAGGGAAGATCGGAACCCGCTATGTAAGAAATACCCTCACATTTGAGCGAAATTCCGGGAGAAGACGAAGAAGTGATGGCTCTTGCGCCGGAAGCAGCGGCACCGAGCACCATATTGATGGCGGCGATTTCGCTTTCCGCCTGCAGACACAGACCGCCTCTTTTGGGCATCTGTTTTGCCATATACTCGGAAAGTTCGGTTTGCGGAGTGATGGGATAACCGAAGAAAAGCTTGCAGCCGCTTCTGATGGCAGCCTCTGCGATGGCTTCGTTACCCTTCATAAGCATTTTCGACATCGTTCACACCTCTTTTTCCACTTTGATTACCACGTCGGGACACATAGTTGCGCACATTGCGCAGCCGAGGCATTTATCCATCTCGGTGACGGTGGCGGGATGGTAGCCTTTTTCGTTGATCTCTTCTTTGTTCAGGAAGATGATCTTCTTCGGGCAGGCGGAAACGCAAAGTCCGCAGCCCTTGCAGAGGTTCTTTTTGAAAGTCACTCTGTTCATAACTGTTCCTCTTTTCTGGAATATATTTGGTTTTTTAATATAATTTTTTCGTTACGTCTTCAATCACGGTGTCGTTTTCGCCTGCGTTTTGTCTGAAAGCCGTCGTCATAACGAGCGGAAGCCCGACGGAACAAGCGAAGTCTTCAGCGTATTTTCTCGCGTCATCGACGATTTTGCGAGTCGTTTCGACACCGAGATTGGAATTGTTGATTATACCCGTAAATTTGAGAAGCGTCGCGTTTTCGATAGAGCGGAGAGAAGCGACGGAAAATTCCGTATCGACGTTTTCGGGACGGTAGTGGTTGAAAACGTAGTACATATCGTACCCGATCTCCTCGTATCTGTCGCGGAAACCGCGGATGACCACCGCGCCTTCCTCGTTGCCGCCGACGTCAGTTACCGAATATCTCACGCCGTCGAATATCAGCGGAAGCGACGGCGGAAGCGTGGGGATATCTACGTTCGTGTTGGCAAACTGCGGAAGAAGCACCTTTACTCCGTTCTTTTCAAGGAAAGAAGCGTTGTCGGCGGTGCGGAAATACGGGTTTACCGTGTCCATATCGGCAATGCTGACGTTCATACCGCGTCTTCCCGCGCAAAGCGCAAGGTTGACGGCGATATTCGTCTTTCCGGTGCCGAAATGTCCGCATATTATAACTGCTTTGTGTCTGAATAATTCTGTCATTATTTCCCTCGGATTATATCGCCCGGTCTTGCACCGTCGATCTTAAGATAAAAAACCGATTTCGGATGCGGAGTGGAATCTGTCTCCTGCATTTCTTCGTCGTATATTTCTTCGACTCGTATATCTCTTCCGCATTCTCCCGGTGTCAGAAGCTGATAGTCGCCGTGAGCGAACATCTTGTTTTTCTGAAAACACTTTGCAAGCCCCGTTTTCTCGTCGTAATCGGTGACGTAGCAGTAAAACGGCTTTTCGCAAAGATATCCCGGTTCTTTCACCGTGTTCGGCGAATCGCATATATTGCCGTAATAGAATCCCGTGTGGTATTCACGGTGGCTGACGCCTTCGACCTCGTTGAGAAGCGAGGTATCGAAAGGTCTTCCGGCAAAGTGATCGTTCAGCGCCTTTTTGTAAGCGTTTGTCACGCAGGCGGTGTAGTAGGCGGATTTCATTCTGCCTTCTATCTTGAAACTGCTTATCCCGCATTCGACAAGGTCTGAAATATGCTCGATCATACAGGTATCGCGGCTCGAGAATATGTACGTTCCTTCACCGTGTTCTTCCGTCGAAAGGTATTCGCCGGGGCGCTTTTCTTCGCTGAAGAAGTAGTGCCAGCGGCACGGCTGGGCGCATCTGCCTTCGTTTGCGTTCCTGCCCGTGAAATAATTTGAAAGCAGGCATCTGCCCGAATACGAAATGCACATCGCGCCGTGTACGAACGCTTCAAGCTCAAGCTCGTCCGGGATGTTTTTCCGTATGTCGCGTATATCGCCGAGCGACAGCTCACGCGCAAGGACAATACGGCTGACGCCGTTTCTGTACCAGAATCTGCATCCTTCGGAATTGACTGTGGAAGCCTGAGTAGAAAGATGTATCACCGCGTCTTTCACGTTTTCGCGTAATACCGTCATAACTCCCGGATCGCTGACGATGAAAGCGTCGGGGAGCGACGAGGAGATCGAATCGAGAACTTCGGGAAGCTCGCGGAGTCTTGAATCGGGAGGCATAGTGTTAAGCGTAAGATAAACCTTTACGCCTTTTGAGTGGGCGTATTTTACCGCGGAAGCAAATTCGTCCGGGTCAAAATTGTCGCTCGATGCGCGCATACCGAATTTTTTGAGCGCGCAGTACACCGCGTCGGCACCGTAATCAACGGCAAAACGCAGTTTTTCGGGGCTTCCGGCAGGGGAGAGTATTTCCGGTCTTTCAGTTTTCATAATCTGCATTGTCCTTTGCCGCCTGCTGTTTGTTCTTATTGTGACCGGCAAGCGTTTCGGCATAATAGAAATGTCCGGCTTTGTTGGAAACGAAGAAATAGGCGTCTATGCTTTCGCCGTCTTCATTCAAAGGCATATCGGGATAAATGGCTGCCGAAAGCGAGTCGAATCCCGGATTGCATATTGCTCCGGGAGGGAGTCCTTTGTATTTATAGGTGTTGTAAGGATCGTCGATGTTTAACTGTTCCTGCGTGAGATCTTCGACGTGTTCATCAAGACAGTACTGTATCGTGGCGTCGGATTCGAGATACGGGAAAGAGGACGCGTGTTCAAGACGGTTGTGCAGCGCGTATGAAATGGGTTCCATATCTATTGCGAACTTGGCTTCCGCCTGGATTATCGAGCCGAGCGTTACGATATCGTCAAAGGTAAGCCCCATTTTTTCGATATCTTCCTTGAAAGTGGATTCATAATACTGCCAGAAACGGCTGTTGAAGTTGTTGAGAAGTTTGTTTATAACGAGATATTCTTCCGAATCCTTATAGAAATAATAGGTATCGGGATAGAGATATCCTTCAAGACGGTACCTGCGGTTTTCGGAATACCCCATTTCGTCAAGCAGCTTTACGAATTCGTGCTGATAGGGGTAGTTGTTTATCGCTTCCACATAAGCGTCACGTTCGCCTATTCCGTTCGACACGAGCAGGTCGATTATTTCGTCCACGGTGTAGCCCTCGGGAATGGTGACCGACACTTCCACAAGCTCGTATTTTTCTTCGGTAAGCTCGGAGATTATCTGGCTGTAATTCATTGACGAATTTATCGTGTGTTCGCCGAGCAGGAACGACCCGGTATCGTCGCCTTTGTATATCAGATACAGGTCAAACGCCCAGTCGTATTTTATCACGCCGTTCTTTTTGAGCAGATAGGACAGCTCTTTGCGTGTCATCTCGTCGGTGACGTTGACTTTGACGGTATGCTCCGTTTTTACAAACGCGAAAACGTCGTTTGCCACCGAAATGACATAGTATGACGTGAATGCCGAAATGATAAGCACTATGAGAACGTATACCGCCGCTTTGATGACAAAACCGCTGTTCCAGATGAAGGAAACGATTTTAAGAAGTATTCTCACGAAAATATTTTGCTTTTCTTCGTCGTCATCGTCGTCGGACGGTGCGGAAGCGTTTTCGGTATTTTCCGTTTCTTCCTCGGGCTTGCTTTTTACGATACCGTCAAAATCGGAGGTATAACTCATCACGAGAGGTGACGTTTCGTCGGAAAGATGACCTTCTATATTCAGTTGTGACGTGAGAGAAAGGCTTTCGGTCACTGCCGGCTGAGAAAAATGCGACTGCCATTCTTCGGCTTCGGTGAAAGACACGTCAAGAGGGACTTCGTCCGCACTTTCGGCGTCGGCAGCGTCAAAAGAAGCTTCGGTTTCGATTGTGATCTCTTCCGAAGACGGCTCCGACACGCCTTTTGAAGCGGCAAACGCATCGGCGTTGTTGTTCAGCAATTCTTCAAACTCGGCAAAACGGTCTTTTGAGAGCTTTTCGCTGAGTTTTTTGCTTTCCTCACGATACTGCTCGAGCAGAGAATTGATGTCATCGGCTTTATTTGAAGTCGGTTTGTTATTTTCCTGCATAGTTACTCCTTAGCTAAAAACAACGATGAGGATGAATACGAGTACAAGAAAGAAAAATCCGGGTGACAGAAATACCGTCGAAAGATTCGATACGCTCTTTTCCGGCATTTCGACGTTCTTTTTGCCGGCTCTGCGGTAAAAGATCTTTTCGGTATTGCTGAGTACCAGCACGAGCGACAGCAGCATAATTACGCCGACTATGAAAGCCGTGAAAAATCCGCCGCTTTTCTGTACCGTGACGCGGATGAAAGAATCGCTTGCATAGATACTGAGCATATTACTGATGAAATGTATGATTATCGGGATAAAAATTGATTTCGTAACTGTCGCCGCCACGCCGAGTACGAGACCGGAGAAGAAGTAAAGCGGGAACGCTTCGACCGAAAAATGTATCATCGCAAAGCATATCGACGAAAACACCACGGCATTGAACGAGCCGAAAACGCGGTATTCGGCAAGCACGATCCCGCGGAAGAACAATTCTTCGCAGATCGCCGGAAGCAGGGCGACGGCAAGAATAACGGCTGCGGCGGACGCATCGTTGACCGACGCCGTATCGGGTACTATGTGGTCGATCCCGGAGGGCAGTTTCCCGCTCCCGATATAGTAAAAGCACTTGATAAGCAGGTTGCCGGATATCAGAAGCAAAGACGCTTCTATCACAAACAGCAGACCGCCGTTATGCATACTTGATATCATAAACGGCGTGTTGAGTGTTCTTCCACGCAGAAAATAATATGTAATGCACGGAAAAACGAAAATCATTATCTGAAGCACGCAGATGAGCAGCAGCTCTTCGTTCGCCGATTCGATACCGTCCGACTGCATAATGAAAATGCGGTTGCTGAGCAGCAGAAGAATAAGAAGAAAAACAGTCAGTGCAGGCACGAGGAGCGTGGTAAGCGTTATTGTTTTGTTTTTCATACTCCTCTCACTTTCCTAATAAAAGATACTTTTTACGCCTGTACCGACGCCTTTATCGATTCGGCTTTTTCCTTGCCGTAAAGCGCTTCCGTAAGTGCAAGCGCAAATTCAAGGGAAACGCCCATTCCTTTTGCGGTGATGATGTTTCCGTCACGGACGACCTTTGCGTCTGTTTTGATATATCCCGTCAGTTTGTTCTCAAAACCGGGGAAGCAGACGGCTTTTTTGTTTTCGAGCAATCCGAGAGAACCGAGTACCGACGGGGCGGCGCAGATCGCACCGATGAACTTGTTTTCACGCGATGCCTTCAATACGGTGTCGGTGACTTTTTTGCTCGCCATAAGATTATTCGTTCCTGGCATACCGCCGGGAAGGATATAGAGTCCGGCGTCGGGAATGTCGGCCGTGTCGGCTTTTACGACAAGCCCGTGTGATCCGGTGACGGTATCTTTGCCGCTCACCGAAACGAGCGTTACGTCCGTACCCGCTCTTTTCAGAACGTCCCACGGCGTAAGGGCTTCGATCTCTTCAAATCCGTCCGCAAGAAATATAACTGCTTTCATTTGTCCCACTCCTTGATTATTGACACTATCTCGCTGTGAATGTCGTCTATCGTGCGCATTTTGTTGTTTTCGGCGCAGTTGACCGTTTTCCAGCCGAGCTTTGACGCCGAGTACAATGCGGCGGCATAGCTCTTTTCGAGATGTGAAACGCTTTTTTCGTGAATATCCATCGTTCTGCCGACGTTCTCTTTGCTGCGGCGGACGATGTTTTCCTTTGCCACTTCGGGAGGAATACAGAGGTATATGCAAAGATCCGGCTTCGGCAGACCGAGTTTTGCGAATTCATAGTCGTAAAGCCAGCCGAGGAACGAATCCCATTCGCTTTCCGGCAGTTTTGAAAGCTGATGTACGCAGTTTGCCGTGGTGTAGCGGTTGGAAAGTATTATCTTTCCGTCGTCGTAGTCCTTCTTCCAATCGAGCATATACGAGCAGTATCTGTCCGACGCGAAGAACGAGGATGCCGCGTAAGCGTTGACGGCTTCCGGATCGCTTCCGAATTCGCCGTTCAGATACATCATAAGGTGCTTCGACCACGCTTCGTTATACGTCGGGAAAGAAAGATACCTGTAAGGTCTGTTTTTTTCTTCGAAATATTTTAACAGCAGCTTTGTCTGTGTCTCTTTGCCCGAACCGTCCAAACCGTCGAAGGCTATGAATGTTTTTTTCGTTTCGCACATATCGGTCTTACTCCGATCCCAATATAATTCAAGTTACAGTATACCACCTCTGAACGCAAAAATCAATAAATTTTTTTTAATTTATTATATAATAAGTAAATATATTTTCCACCGTTGACAAAACCGGCAATATATGTATAATAAAGCCATAACGATCCGGAGGATGAAGTTATGAAAAAGATATTTACATTTATTGTTCTGTTTGCGCTGATCGTGTCAATGCTCACTCCGTTGACTGCGGAAGCGGAAGACGATATTGAATACGTCGGCGGCGACGTGCGTATTTCGATCGAATGTCCGTCTACGGCGGTCCTTGAATCGAACGGGATCCGTTTTCTGCCCGTCGATCTTTCCGCCGAATTCGGAAACGTCTATTTCACGGCGACGGGCTTGGATTCGTCAGGCTATAAAATGCTTCTCAACGGAAAAGAGATATGCAGCCTTTCTTCGTCGGGAAGTGCGGTCATTGCACCGGATATGCTTGATGACGGCGTGAACGAGCTGCTCCTTTCGCCTGTCGTCGGAAAGTCGGTTTACGACGAATCTATGGTTTACGGAACGTATAATATCGACGACTTTGACCTCACTTCTTTTTCACTCTGCTACATCGACGGCACTGATATTGAACTTGAACTTGTAAAATATCTGCCCGTTCAGGGAAGTGCGGGATATACCACCACGAAAGAAAAATACGACGGCAAGACCGTTGCCCTCGGCGACGGCTGGAACGCATCGACCAACCTCGGCGGCAGCACCCCGAACGTGCCGATAATGGCAGGCTTCAGATTCGACAGCTCGTTCGGCGTCAATAAAACGATATTTGCGATCGACACAACTCTGCTTCCCGAAGGCGAAAACGTCTTCCGCGTTTACGATACCGAGACGAAGCAGTATCTTGATATCACCAAAACGATATATGTGAACAACAAAGCACCGTCCGTGGAATTCGGTATCGGAAACGGATGTACTGTGACTCCTCTGCGTCCGCTTAAAGCCGTCATCGGCGAAAGCGTCTCCGGCTTCAGGAACGCCGAAGTGTACGTTGACGACGCAAAGCTTGCCACGGTGCGTAAATCGGGCGAATACGTTTTCCCCGAAAAGCAGCTTTCGGACGGCAATCACACCGCGTACATACATACCCGCGACAAAAAGGGAAACGACGAGTATTTCTTCCTGTTTTTCAAGTATTCGTCAACCGACGTGCTTCCTCCCGTATTTAACGAAAACGGCGTTTCCGTTTCCGACGGATGCACGCTTCACGGAGTCGATCTTTCAAGAAGAATAAATATGTACACCAACCCGATGGGTGAAAAGAACGATGTTTCACTGCGTAATTCGTTTGAAGAACTGCAGGATATCACCAAGCTCGGTTCTGTCACCACGAACGCGATCGGAAACGCGCATCCGTATCAGTCGTTTCTTATCGACGTATCCGATAAGACGGGCGAAAACGTCGTCATAAGCTGCCGTGCGGAAACGGGCAACGGCGACGATTACACGCTTTCGGTATTCAACCACGCCACTTCTTCGTGGGATGTCGTCGGCACGTCTTTCAGCGGCGAAGCGCTCACGGTGAAACTCAATGCCGAAAAGTATGTAAAAGACGGAAAAGTCAGAGCGAGAACGGGCATAAAAGACATAAGCAATTCGAGCGATACCATCCTCTGGCAGACCGATCCCCAGCATTACAGCACGTTTGAAGACCTGAATGCTATGTACGAAGCGGTGATGAACTACACCGCTGCCGAATACCAAAAAGGAAACATCGCCTATTCGATATGCACGGGCGACGTCGTTGACCAGGCGGGAACGAAGGCGCAAGCCGAAAAAGAATACACCTTTGCGTCCGGAATGCAGAAAATAATCGACGACGCGGGCGTTCCCAACGGTGTCTGCGCCGGCAACCACGACGTACTGCATAAGGAATACAATTACGAATATTTCCACAAATATTTCCCGTCGTCGCGCTATTCCTCCAACGAATGGTACGGCGGCTCGCTGAACAATAACGAATGTCATTTTGACCTCATAACCGTCGGCGGTTACGACCTGCTGATACTTTATTTCGGCTACGGCAAGAATGCCGACGCCGATTCGATAGCATGGGCAAACGCGGTGCTGAAAGCCTACCCGGACAGAAACGCGATAATCGCAACCCACGAATACATCGACCAGAACGGCAAGCAGCTTTCGGACAACGCCGTAAAAATGTGGAACGAGATAGTCTGCCCGAACGAAAACGTAAAAATGGTTATCTGCGGACATTCCGAGGGCGTATGCGATCAGTGGAGGGAAGTCGAGGGCACGGACAGAAAGGTGCTTGAAATACTCCACGACTATCAGTTTGCCGAAATGAACGAAGGCGCCAAGCACGTCGTGAACGGTATGACCTGCGACGGTGAAGCGTTCCTGCGTCTTATGACGTTCAACGAAGCGGGACAGCTTATTATGAAGACCTATTCGCCCGTTTATGACCTTGACGCTTATTACGCTCCGTATCACGAAGATTACGTTTACGACGTCGGCTTCAGTTATGAAGGACGCAGTATCACGACAAAGGAGTTTTACGCGGGCGTTGAGTGCGAAGCGGACGAAAAATGCAAAGCGTTCTTCGCGTCGTCGGACGACGGAAAACTTTCGTCTCTTGCATTAAAGGATTTTGCGTATATCCCTTACGTTACTGACGGCGAAAAGATCGAATACATCACCGATCCCGAATACGTTACCGAAAAATGGTACGCCGGCATCGAATCCACGCTCGAACGCGGTTCCGACAACGGTCAGCCCGACGCGGAGGTATATATTGACCTTCTTCCCGAATCGGCGTCGTCACTCCACCGCTCAAGCGGAATGAACGACTACGACGCTCTTGTGAACGACGACGGAAGTCTGACGCTCACCGGCACGGGTACCGGCTTCAACTGGATAACGCTCCGTAACGACGTTGCGAGAACGGATATCACCGAACATCCGTATCTGTTCTTCTCTGTTGATACCGACAGGGTATCAAAATGGGGCATCCATATCATCACGAGCAAAACACAGTATCAGTTCTCGCGTGATCTGTACGGACGCTTCGGCTATAAGGACTACGCCGTTCCGAGCGATATATGGGGCCCGTGGCACGGATATATCGACTTTTCAAGCCTTCTTGCCAAAGGCGAATCGGTCATCGGCGTTTATCTTACCGCGGCAACTCCCGGAAGCGGCGTCACGTTCCGCTACCTTTTCTTCGGCGACACACGCGGAAAACGTGTTGACTTCGTTTCCGGCGATATCGTGAAAACGGTATATGCCGCGGACACCGTCGAAGATCCGGGAGAGCCGTATATGGCGGGAAAGACGTTTGACGGCTGGTACGACGGAAACGGAAATAAGATATCGTTCCCGTATAAACCGGATTCCGATATCACGCTGAACGCAAAATACACTGACCGCGTAAGCAAGAAATCGAAATGCGAATATTACGACACCGAGACCGAAATGAAGGAAACGCTTTATAACGAGGAGTCGTCGCCGGAAGAGAAAGAAAACGGCTTGTCTCCGTTGGTGTTCGTGATAATCGGAGTTGTCGTCGTCGCGGCAGCGTCGGCAGCGGTCTTGATCGCTGCAAAAAAGAAAAAGTAAAACCGATAACGCAATAAAACAAAGGGCTTTCGTATCCGTAACGGACGAAAACCCTTTGACTTTTTATGGATCGGAATTATTTTATCAGTTCTTTGAATATGGGCAGCGCTTTTTCGCATACCGCGGTGTCCACACAATAGGAGATGCGTACGAATCCGGGGCAGCCGAAGCCGGCACCGGGGACGACGAGCAGGTCTTTTTCTTTTGCGCGTTCGGAGAACGCTTTGCCGTCGTTTTCGGGTGTTCTGACGAACAGATAGAACGCTCCGTCGGGCTTGGCGCAGAAATATCCCATTTCGGTAAGTGCATTGTAAAGAAGATCGCGGTTTGTCTTGTAAACGGTAAGGTCGGGGGCAACGTCGGCGCATTTTGCGATCACTTTCTGTATCGCCGAGGGAGCGCAGACATAGCCGAACTCTCTTGCCGTTCCCGCTATCGCGTCGTAAACGCGCTTTCTGTCTTCCACTCCGTCGCAGACGAGTACATAGCCGAGACGTTCACCGGGGATCGACAACTTTTTGCTGTACGAATAGCAGACGATGGTATTTCCGTAATACTTGGGAATGAACGGCACTTTAACGTCGCCGTAGACGAGTTCGCGGTACGGCTCGTCGGAAACGATGTATATGGGCTTTCCGAATTCTTTGCTCTTTTTTTCAAGCAGCGACGCGAGGCACATTATAGTTTCTTCGGTATAGACGACGCCGGACGGGTTGTTGGGCGAATTGACGATGACCGCCTGCGTATTCGCGTTTATCAGACCTTCAAGCTCGTCGAATTTTATCTGAAAACTCTTTTCGTCCGCGCTGACGACTTTGAGATGACCGCCCATAACCTCGGAAAAACATCTGTATTCGGGGAAGAACGGGGCAATGGCGATGAATTCGGTATTCCCGTCAAGCGTGAGCGCGCCGAACGTGGACGTGAGCGACGCGGCGGCTCCGCAGGTCATATAAAGGTGTTCGGGACGTATATCCATTCCGTAGGTTTCGGAAAGGGAAGAGGAGACCGCTGCTCTTACCTCGTCGCAGCCGACTGCGGAGGTGTAACCGTGAAGCGACACGGGGGATTCGTTTTCGAGCAGCTCGATATAGGCTTGTTTCAGTTCATCCGGAGCAGGTACGCTCGGGTTGCCGAGCGAGAAATCGCAGATATTTTCTTTGCCGACAACGGCGGCACGCTGTCTGCCGTATTCAAAAAGTTCTCTTATCGAGGAACGCTGACTGCCGAGATTGTATGATTTTTCGTTTACCATTGATATTTACCTCACTTTTATACACCTATTATATATATCGGCGAAAAAATGTCAAGTGCAAACTCATCATAATTTTTTGAATAGGGAATAAAATAATGATTGACAATGCGGGTGATTTAGTATATAATACAATCAAATATGAGCCATAATATGGAAAATCAGGCTCAATAAGTAAAAAGGGGTAAAGAATATGAAAAAAACACTGTCTCTTCTTCTCTGCATTCTGATGGTTATTTCCGTAGTTCTTGCATCCTGCAGCGAAAACGGCGAGGAAAGCAAAGCTCCCGCCGATGAAAGCAAAGCAGGCGACGTTTCTGCGGCAGACGAAAGCAAAGAAGAATCGATTCCCGAAGCTTCCGAAGATCCTTACCGTGACGAAAACGGCAATTACGTCGATAAAGAACTCGGCGAATTCAAGGATGAATGGAAAGATTACGGCGAATTCAAGGTACTTGTTTACAGCAACGAAACACAGGATACCTACTTCTCCGAAGAGATCGAATCTCTCTACGACACCACCGATGACAAGATCATCGAAGCCGTCAATACGAGAAACCAGGAGATCTTTGACAAATACGGAATCGCAGTCAAAGCAGTTCCCGTTGCCAACGTTGCCAATGAAATGACCAAGCTTATGGCATCCTCCAACGATATGTTCGACGCAGCTATGCCGTTTATGGCAAACGCAGCCGTTTTCGCACAGAACGGCGATCTCTATGACCTTACTGAGTTTGACAGCATCAATCTTAACGCTCCCTGGTGGGACCAGAACGCAAACGCTTCTCTTTCCATTGCAGGCAGAATCTTCTTCACTACCGGCGCACTTTCCATTATGCAGAATATCGTTTCCAACGGTATCGCATTCAACAAAAAACTTCTTGCCGACAATTTCCCCGAAGTCAACCTTTATGATATGGTAAGAAACGGCACCTGGACACTTGACCAGTACTACACTCTCTGCAAAGAATTCACCCGTCAGGGCGACGATAACGAAAAAATGGACGAAAACGACATCTGGGGTTCTATGGGCGGAAGCGACGTTCTCTACTTTGCTTCCGGTGAAACCATCTGCGGCAAAGACGCAGACGACCTTCCTATCCTCACCCTCGCCGAAGACAATCAGCGTTCCATCGACGTTGCGCAGAAGGTTCTTGAGCTTCTCGGCGAAAAAGGCACATGGTACGTTACTGTTGATTCGTTTACGGACAGAACCGATATCTGGGGAAGAACAGTCAGGATCTTCGGCGAAGATCAGGCTCTCTTCGATATCTTCGCGTTCTCCGCTCTTAAGAAATTCAGAGCATACGACGTTGTTTACGGCATAGTTCCCGTTCCCAAATACAACGAAGATCAGGACAGATATTTCTCCAAATGCGTTGCCAATATGGCTTACGGCGTCTGCATCCCTCTCAACGTAAGAGACGCTGAATTCTCCGCTTATATGACCGAGCTTCTCGCAGTAGGCGGCAAGAATTATCTCGATTCCGCTTATAAGACCGCCGTTCTCAAGGGCAAGGATGCCAATACCGAAGACGACGAAGAAATGCTCGGTATCATCTTCGACAGCATCGTTTACGATCCGGCTATCGTTTACGGATTCGGCGATATCAACAAAATATTCACCACCGCTACCGCAGGTACTCTTATTTCCAAGCTCGAAGAGCTTTCCGGCCCCGTTCAGGACGCTATTGACAAGCTCGTTGAAGCATACGACAGCATCGGCTGATAGCTGATAATATTTGCTGATATCTGATATTTCATTGAATGCAGGCTTTTGCGGAGTGTTCTAAAGGACACTCCGCAACGAAATAAATCCCTTACGGGATTTGTGAAATATCCTTCGGATGTGAAATACGCCTTCGGCGTGTGAAATGCTCTGCGGAGCGTTGAGGGATTTATTTCATTTCACATT
>JAZUKE010000046.1:0-9218 GCA_045643125.1 Eubacteriales bacterium | reverse complement strand
TACGCTCGGATAGACAACGTCGCAGGAAGCAAACACAAACATAATGATAACCACCAAAAATACAAGTATAAATTTTCTCATATAATCTTCTCCTTTAATTTTACGGCTGAATTCCGATTTGCTTGATCCCAACGTAATATTGTTGATCAATTCACTTTTATCGTACCATAACTTGCCGAAATGTCAAGTTTGATCTTGCGATTTAACAGAAAATTCACAAAAATTCAAATCACCACTCCGTTCATTATGCAGCCTCTGCTGATTATGCCTTTGCCGTATCTTTCGCGCAGTTTGTCGACGGAGTTATCGAGCGATTCGGCTTTCATCCTTTTGGTTTCTTCGGAAGAATAGAAGAATTTTATCTGTTCCGACGGGTAAACGTTTTCTATCGACGAGCAAAGCAGAGTTATGGACCTTGCGGCTTTCGATATGTCCCAATTTGAAACGAGAAGGCTCCAGAATTCGTTTATAAGAAGCTCCGTCGCGGAGGTTGCAGAGTTTATTTTTTTGTTTCTGACGGACACGTTCAGCAGCGTATCTCTCACCGCAACGCCGACGACACGGCATTTTGCGCCGTCACGACGCATACGGGCGGACACTTTTTCGACGAGGTAGGTCACCGCGGCGCGGTAATCGCGTTCTCCCTCAAGGTCACGCACGAAGGTCATACCGTTGCTGTACGATTTTGCCTTCGGCGGAACGGAGATGACGGGGCTGACGTCGCGCCCGCTGCAAAGGTCGTACATAGTCTTCCCCATTTTGCCGAACTGCGAAACGAGCATATCCTCGTCGGAAGACGCAAGGTCGCCGATGGTATTTATGCCGAGCAGCTTCATACGCGGCACGGTGTGCCTGCCGATATAGAGCATATCGCCTATCGGAAGCGGAAAAAGTATCTGTTTGTAGTTGTCCGGCGTTATAACAGTCGTGGCATCGGGCTTTTTGTAGTCGCTGCCGAGCTTGGCGAAGGTCTTGTTGAACGACACGCCGACGGAAGACGTTATGCCAAGCTCGTTTCTCATCCTGTTTCTTATCTCGTCGGCTATCTTTTTGCCGCTGCCGAAAAGACGGGTGCTGCCCGTGACGTCGAGCCACGATTCGTCGATGCCGAACGGCTCTATCATATCCGTATATTCCGAGAAAATGCGGTTTGCTTCCGCCGAATACTCCTCGTAAAGATCATAATGCGGCTCCGCTATGACGAGCGACGGACATTTTTTCTTTGCCTGCCATATCACTTCGCCCGTGGTGATGCCCGCTTTTTTGGCAAGCTCGTTCTTGGCAAGGACTATACCGTGTCTGTCTGCCCTGCTTCCGCAGACCGCCATCGGAACGCTGCGGTATTCGGGATGGGCGACCATTTCCACCGACGCGAAAAAGCAGTTGCAGTCGCAGTGAAGTATGAGCCTGTCATACGTCGCTTCACTTCCCGTCTGCTTGTTCCCGCCGAACATTTTTCCGTTTATGACGAACATATCTGCCTCCGATAGAACATTTGTTTGCGTCAGTATGATAGCACATTTGTTCGCCTTTGTCAAGAACGTTTGTTCGTTTTTTTGAGAAAAAAGAAGCAGCAGCATTTTTTGCTGCAGCCCTTTTTTTCATTATACCTTATACCTCGTCGAAAACCCTTACATAGTCAACGGCGAAGAAGTCGTCGAGGGAGTCTTCGAGAGCGGGATCGGGGGACGCAGGGAGAGCGCGGTAGCCTTTACATTCGGCAGAAACGAGTATGAATTCTTCTCTGTCGGAAACGGGGCCGTCCGCTTCCCAGCTGAGAGCGCCGTCGATGAAGAATCTGTAACCGTTTTTGCTCCACTCCATACCGAAGGTGTGGTAACCGTCGGGAGTTTCGGCAAGTTTTATTCCGGTTTTTCCCTTGCTTCTCAGATCTTCGCCGCAGCCGTTCCAATGCACGTTGTGCATAACCACGTTCGGTTCAAAGCTTTCCATTATGTCTATTTCCACGCCGGACACGGACGGATCGAGCGTGCTTCCGTTGCAGGGCGACTGCATCCAGAACGCCGTCCACCAGCCGTTTTTCTGCTGCGTTCTGCACCGACATTCGTAATAGCCGTATTTATGCATAAATTTGGGCTTGCTTATTGCGGCGATAGGCCAGGTGAAACGTCCGCTAAAACGCTTTACCGCGGGACGATCCATATAATTTTCGCCGCTTTGGAGCTGTGTTGTATGATAGCCGATATCGTCCTTCGTCACGCGGAAGACCGCGTTGCTGTTTCCGTCGAGCGATACCGCGTCCTCAGTCCACGTTTCGTGACGCTGCCCCATCATATGAAGACGTTTGCTCCATTTCGAGTCGTCGATATCGGTTCCGTCAAATTCGTCGTTCCATACAAGGCGCCATTCCCTGTCCTCGGGAAGAAGGCTCGGATGATGGTTTTCTACCGTATATTCTTTCATTTTATCCTCACATAAGCGCAGAACAGCCTGCCGAAGCAGGCTGTTCACGATCAAATTATTTTAATTATTTGCTTTTCTTAACAACTGCAACACCTGCAAGAGCAATAGCGGAAACGACTGCAAGAGCGATCATTCCGGCATCGCCGGTCTTGGGGGTGGGCTGTTTGGATTCTTCCGCGGGTTTGGATTCTTCTTTGGATTCTTCAACAGGAGCTTCTTCTGCAGGAGCGAATACTTCGATCTCGGAGATCCAGGTGAAAGCGGGAACGCCTTCGGGAATGATGAACTGAACTTTGACGTAACGTGCGGAAGCGGCTTTGGATGCTTCGAATACGCGGATCTTCCAGCTGCCTTCAACGTCGAGAACGGATTCTGCTTCGTCGCCGTTTACGGTAGCGTAATCGGTGAAGGTTTCGCCGTCATCGGAAATGAAGAATTTTGCAACTGCGTTGATAGGATCGGTGATGCCCCAGGTGCCGCCGAAGAGGTCGGAGGAAACAGCAGCGATATCGGTCTTTTCGCCGAGGTCGATAACGATTTCGGCTTCTTTTGCGTTGATACCGTAGATAACGGTAGATGCGCTTTCGTCACGGAGTTTTTCGCCGTTGGTGAGCTTGGTACCGGGAACGGTGTCGTCCCAACCGTCGTCACGGAGTTTTTCAACGCCGGTAACGGTGTAGGATTTGCCGAGAGCTATGTTTTCGCCTTTTTCAGCGGGTTCTGCGGGATCATCAGCGGGATCGTCGGTCGAAGGAGCTTCTTCTGCGCAGTCAGCCGCATAGTTCGCAGCTACTTCGTCAGCGGTGAGAGCTCTGTCGTAGAAACGCATTGCCTTGAATTCGGTATTATGTTCTCTTGCGTTGCCGGCGTTATAGCCGAAGAAGAAATCGGTGCAGTTGAAAGCGCCTGCGGTGCAGGGAACGCTCATAAGGAGTTCGCCGTTGGCATAGAGGCAAACATCGCCGTCTTTGTCATAAGTAATGGTAACGGTGGAATCCTTGAAGAAATTCTTGGAATCAACTGCTACCTTAGGTCTTGCGTTGCCTGCACATTTGAATTCAGCATAATTCTGAGCGCCGCAGCGGATGAAGAGGGAGTAATTGTCGTTGGAGGTGTTGATGTAAGTGCCGAAAGAGGTGCCGAGAACTTCGGTATCGCCGATAACCATTTCGGTGGTGAAGCAGCCGGTGGAAATGAGGGCAGCTATTTCCGTGGGGAAGAATACTTTAGCGCTCTTGGAAACGAAAGCGCCGTTTTCGAAATAGCCGATCGAGGAATCAACGCCGGAAAGGTCGATATCGAGACCGTTGCCGGAAGCGTCTGTCCAGGTTTTGCCGTCTTCGGAATGGATATTTCCGTCGTAGAAAGCTTTGAGACCGTCGGTCACATAGTCTTCTTTGTCGGCGGAAACGAATGTTGTCGCAAAGGAAGCGCAAAGCACGAGTGCGAGAATGAAGCTGATGAGTTTCTTCATAAAAACAATCCTTTCGTATTTTTACCCGAATGAAACGGGCATTTTTACAGTTGCATTATACAATTCCGTTTTCCGATTGTCAACAAGAAATTAACAAAAAATCCAATTTTTCTTTTATTTTGTCGATAAAATCATCTGTGCAGAGCGAATACTTGGTTTCGAGCGTGGAAAGAGCGCAGAGTCCCTTCGTCATATAGCCGCTTTCGACGGTATCGACAACGGCTTTTTCGAGTTTGTCGGCAAACGTGCAGAGCCCGTCGATGCCGTCAAGCTCGCCCCTTTTGCGGAGCGCGCCCGTCCAGGCGTATATCGTGGCAGTCGGGTTGGTGGACGTTTTTTCGCCTCTCAGATGCGCGTAATAATGGCGCTGAACGGTACCGTGAGCGGCTTCGTATTCATACACTCCGTCGGGAGAGATAAGCACGCTCGTCATCATTGCGAGGTCGCCGAAAGCGTTTGCGACCATATCGCTCATAACGTCGCCGTCGTAGTTCTTGCACGCCCATATAAATCCGCCCTCCGAGCGTATGACGCGCGCGACCGCGTCGTCTATCAGCGTGTAAAAATATTCTATCCCCGCTTTTTCGAATTTTTCCTTATATTCGTTCTCGTACATTTCGGCAAAAATGTCCTTGAAGGTGTGATCGTACTTTTTGGAGATAGTGTCTTTCGTAGAGAACCAGAGCGGCAGCTTCATATCGAGAGCGCAGTTGAAGCAGCTTCTCGCAAAAGCTTTTATCGACTTTTCGGTATTGTGCATACCCTGGATTATCCCGTCGCCGTCAAAGGACTGAATAAGTATCTTCTGCGTGACTTCCCCGTTTTTTTCAACGGTAAGATACGCTTCGCTTCCGCCTTCGACACCCGTTTCGACCGCCTTGTAAACGTCGCCGTAGGCGTGACGGGCGATGACGATGGGCTTTTTCCACGACGGGATGAACGGTGTTATCCCTTTTACGAGGATGGGAGAACGGAACACCGTACCGTCGAGGATGGCGCGTATCGTGCCGTTCGGTGATTTCCACATTTTTTTGAGCGAATATTCCTCGACTCTTGCGGCATTCGGCGTTATCGTGGCGCACTTGACCGCAACGCCGTATTTTTTGGTGGCGTTCGCGGAATCGACGGTCACTTGGTCGTCGGTGGCGTTTCTGTTTTCAAGTCCGAGGTCGTAATACTCGGTTTTGAGGTCGATATACGGCAGGATCAGTTTTTCTTTTATCTTTGCCCAGAGTATTCGCGTCATTTCGTCGCCGTCCATTTCGACGAGCGGCGTTTTCATTTGTATTTTTTCCATTTCATTCACCCTTTACGGTATTGATAAGTCCTCCGGCGAGGATGCACTTCTTTTCTCTGTCGGAAAGTTCGCAGTCAAGCAGCGAAACGAAGTCTTTCGTCTTGTTCACGAGTTTTACGGCTTCCCCGCCATTTATGCTTTCCGACACGTTTTCCAGCGTCACCTCGTCGCCGAGTTCAAAGCGCGCGTAATCGTCGGGATCCCTGAAGGTACACGGAAGTATGCCGTTGTTTATGAGGTTTGCCTTGTGGATGCGGGCAAACGACTTTGCCGCGACGCATCTGACGCCGAGGTAAAGCGGAACGAGAGCCGCGTGTTCACGCGACGAGCCCTGACCGTAGTTGGTGCCGCCGATGATGACGCCCGTGCCGAGCTTTTTCATTCTTTCGGGGAAATCGGGATCGCACACGGTGAAGCAATACTGCGAAAGGAACGGCACGTTGGAACGGTATGGCAGTATCTTTGCGCCTGCCGGCATAATGTGGTCGGTGGTGATGTTGTCGCCGACGATGAGAGACACGACGGAATCGACGTTCTTTTCAAGGTCGTGACCTATCGGGAACGGCTTGATGTTCGGTCCGCGAAGCACCTCGACTTTTTCGGCGTCGCTTACGGAAAGCGGCGGAATTATCATATTGTCGTTCGGCTCGAACGTTTCGGGTTTTGCAAATGTATAGTCAACGTCAAGAGTTCTCGGATCGGTGAGAACGCCCGTTATCGCGGACGCGGCAGCCGTTTCGGGTGACACGAGGTAAACGCCGGCATCCTTCGTTCCGCTTCTGCCGAGGAAATTGCGGTTGAAGGTACGGAGCGATATACCGGCGGAATTGGGCGACTGTCCCATACCGATGCAAGGACCGCAGGCACATTCGAGCATTCTCGCGCCCGACGCGATTATATCGGCAAGTCCGCCGCTCTTTGCAAGAAGACCGAGCACCTGCTTGGAGCCGGGCGACACGGTAAGCGACACGGTCGGGGAGACCGTCTTGCCTTTGAGTATGCAGGCGGCTTTCATAAGGTCGTCATAGGACGAGTTCGTGCAGGAGCCTATGCAGCACTGATCTATCTTCATTCCGGCAAGCTCGGATATCTTTTTTACGTTGTCGGGCGAATGCGGGCAGGCAGCCATAGGCTCGACGGACGAAAGGTCAAGCTCGATAAGTCCGTCGTATCCGGCGTCCGCATCGGCTTTGAGTTCGGTATACGCATCCCCTCTGTTCTGACGGACGAGGAAATCGCGCGTCGTTTCGTCGGACGGGAAAACCGACGTGGTGGCGCCGAGTTCCGTGCCCATATTGGTGATCGTTGCCCTTTCGGGTACCGAGAGCGACGCAACGCCGTCGCCGGTGTATTCAAATATCTTTCCGACGCCGCCCTTTACGGACAGTCTGCGGAGTATTTCCAATATAACGTCCTTTGCGGAAACGCCTTTTGAAAGTCTGCCGGTAAGGCGGATCTCGACTATTTCGGGCATAGTGATGTTGTAAGGTCTTCCGCCCATAGCGCAGGCAACGTCAAGTCCGCCGGCGCCGAAAGCGAGCATACCGATACCGCCGCCGGTAGGCGTGTGGGAATCGGAGCCGATGAGCGTCTTGCCCGGGACGCCGAAGCGTTCGAGGTGTACCTGGTGGCAGATACCGTTGCCGGGACGCGAGAAATAAAGCCCGTATTTTGCCGCGCAGCTTTGTATGTATCTGTGGTCGTCGGCGTTTTCAAAGCCCGTCTGCAAGGTGTTGTGGTCGATATACGCTACCGAAAGCTCGGTCTTTACGCGCTTTATCCCCATTGCCTCGAATTGCAGATACGCCATAGTACCCGTGGCGTCCTGCGTCAGCGTCTGGTCGATTTTAAGCGAAACGGGCGTTCCTTTTATCATTTCACCCGAAACAAGGTGGCTTTTTATCAGTTTTTGTGCAACATTCATTCCCATTGTTTTCAATGCCTCTTTATGTCAGCGCGGTCTTTGACCGGTATGTATTCTTTTTTGCCGCCGAGCGTAACGTACGCAGGACGCATTATGCGGTGATAGTTCGTCATTTCTTCGATACGGTGAGCGCACCAGCCTGCCATTCTCGACACGGCAAACAGCGGTGTGTAAAGCTCCGGCGGTATGTTCAGCATACGGTAAACTATGCCGGAGAAAAGGTCGAAGTTGGCGCAGAGACTTTCGGTGCTTCTCTTTCCGTTTGCGGAAATGACCTCCGGTGCAAGACGTTCTATTGCAAGAAGAAGCTGCATATCGTCTTCAAAGCCCATTTTGCCCGAAAGCGGGATCGCGTTCGCCTTGATTATCTCGGCACGCGGATCGCTCTTGGTATAGACGGCGTGACCGATGCCGTAGATAAGCCCCGATCTGTCGCCTGCTTCTTTATGGAGTATCTTATTGAGGTACGCCTTCAGCTCGTCGTCGTCCTTGATGTCCTTTACGTTGGCTTTGATATCGTTCACCATTGCAATTGCTTTCTGATTCGCGCCGCCGTGACGCGGACCTTTGAGCGAGCCGATGGCTGCCGCTATCGCCGAATAGGTGTCAGTCCCCGAAGAGGTGACAAGCCGGCAGGTGAACGTGGAGTTGTTGCCGCCGCCGTGTTCGGCGTGGAGTATCATCATTATGTCAAGCAGTTTTGCTTCTTCGTGAGTGAATTTGCGGTCGATACGCATTGTGGAAAGTATGTTTTCGGCGATCGAAAGCCCCTTGACGGGCGGATGGAAGAACAGAGACGAATGGTCGTAATAGCGCTTTTTGACCTGATATGCGTTGACCATTATCGTGGAAATGCGTGCGATAAGCTCTATCGACTGGCGGAAGATGTTTTCGAGCGACATATTGTCCACGTCGTCGTCATAGCTGTAAAGCGCAAGGACGCTCCGCGCCAGCTTGTTCATAATATCGGGCGACGGCGCTTTGATTATCATATCCTCGACGAAGCCGTAAGGCAGTTCGCGCATATCTTCGAGCAGTTTGGTAAAATGATCGAGCTGACGTTCGGACGGCAGATAGCCGAAAAGCAGCAGCCACACGACTTCTTCAAAGCCGAATCTGTCTTCCTTTACGCAGTTGTCGATAAGGTCGTTCACGTCAAAGCCGCGGTAATAGAGCTTGCCTTCGTCCGGCACTCTGACGCCGTTTTCCATTTTGTAGCCGTGGACGTCGCTTATCATAGTGGCACCCGCGAGCACGCCCGTTCCGTCGGCGTTGCGGAGTCCCTTTTTTATATCCCTGCCGGCTGTCTGCGATTCATCGACGATGAGGTGCGAGCGGCATTCCTCGCAATAGAATTTGAGTCTTTCATTGAGCGCGGCGGAATCGCCTGCGCGGTTGTCGTAGTAAGAATTCAATGCTTGTCACTCCTATGTGAAAATCCGTTATAATGCCGTATATTATATCAGCGGTTTTTGTGTTTGTCAAGTGTTTTTGCAAGAAATATTATATTGTTATTCATTTTGACGTTTTACACGTCAGAGATAAAAGCATATTACGGCATTTTTTGAAATATGAATTTTCGTATGTGCAAATCGCATTTTGAAATCCGGGGACAAAAAAGCAGACCGACATTTGATCTGCGGGAGCATAAGGAACTAATTTGATCTTTTGATATTTATTTGCAGCAAGCCACTTTCTTCTGAACTTATGATGACAAAAATCAGAATCACGGTTTTCGGGTACGCAGAAAAACGTATTGACAACGTACGCATAATGTGATAATATTAGCATAGAATAAATACGGAGGTAATGATACTATGAGTATGCAAACAAATTTGAATATCCGTACAGATACGGAAGTAAAGCAAAATGCAGAGAAGATATTTGCACAGTTGGGGCTTAATTTATCTACGGCGGTCAACATTTTTCTTCGTCAGGCAATCCGGCAAGGCGGACTGCCCTTTGAAGTAAAGCTCGATATCCCGAACGAAATCACCGCCGCCGCCATTGAAGAAGGTCGTGAACTGCTTCACGACAAAAACGCCAAGGGTTATAAAAGCATTGACGAATTAAGGGCGGCACTTGAAGTATGATTTATG
>JAZUKE010000045.1:0-18087 GCA_045643125.1 Eubacteriales bacterium | reverse complement strand
TGAAAGAAGTAAGGTATTGCCGTCGGCGCAAGGCGCTGACGTGAAATGATATATTGCCTTATGGCAATATGATATACGCCCTTATCGCTTACGCGAAATGATATATTGCCTTATGGCAATATGATATACGCCTTACGGCGTATGATATATCGCTTGCGCGATATGATATGTGCTTCGCACATTGAGGTGATTATTTTCGCGTGAAAACGCGAAAATAATTTCCTTACTTCTTCACTATTACTTCTTACTTCTTACTGAAATTTACAAACCGGTTTGCGATTATGCCGAGGATGAGGGCGCAGGCGACCTCGGTGACGGTGACCTTGCCGAAGCTGACGGTCATTCCGCCGATGCCCGTGATGAGGATGACGGAGGCGGTGAAAATGTTGCCGTTGTCGCCGAGATCGACGGGCTGAAGCATTTTAAGACCGGAAACGGCGATAAAACCGTAAAGCGAAACGCAGACGCCGCCCATCACGCAGGACGGGATCGTGGAAAGAAATGTCGTGAACGGAGCTGCGAACGCCGCAGCCATCGAAAGAAGCGCGGTCGTGAAAATGGTGACAATGGAAGCGTTTCCCGATATCGCCACGCAGCCGACGGATTCGCCGTAAGTGGTGTTGGGGCAGCCGCCGAAGAACACGCCCGCCATAGAGCCGACGCCGTCGCCGAGGAGCGTTCTGTGAAGACCGGGGTCCTCGAGAAGATCCGTACCGATTATGGACGAAAGATTCTTATGGTCGGCGATATGTTCGGCAAACGAAACGAACGCGACGGGGATATAAGCGACCGCAACGGCGCCGACATACGAAGCGTTCAGCTCGTCGATACCGCGGAATGCCTTTATGAAAGTGAACTCCGGAAGCCACTGCATATTTGAGAAAAGCCCGAAATCTATCACGCGGAGAGCGTCGCAGCCCGTTGCCATCCCCACGACGGTGAAGAGGGCGGCGACCGCGTACCCGCAGAGTATACCGAGAATGAACGGTATCATTCTTGACAGCTTTTTGCCGTAAACGGAAAAGTACATCACGGCAAACAGCGTCACAAGCCCGCAGACGAGCGCCGCGTACGGTGAGCCGTTGTTTTTGGCGACGGTTTCGACGTCGTGCTTTGCGTCAAACGAAAGATCGTAATCGGGATGCACCTTCGATGCGGGAACGGGAGAGGTGAGGTCTGCGTCCTTATCGACGGCGACGAGTTTTTCGCAGGCCATTTCACCTTTGAAAAAGCTGTATGTGTCGTCATTTTCGTTGTATCTGTAATCGTTTTCGCCGAAAGGAACGTAAACGTAGGCGGTTTTGTCGTATTCGGTAACGTAATTGGTCTTCGTAAGGTCCATAACGGCGTTCCCCGCAAGGGAAAGCCCTATTATCGTGACCGTGGGTCCGATGACTACGGCAGGCATCAGCTTTGATATCCATTTGACGCCGCAGAACTTCACGACAAGCGAAAGCACGACGTAAACGATCCCCGCGAAAAACGCGCCGAGCAGAAGTCCGAGATATCCCAGCTCCATCGTCGCGCCGCCCGCAAACGCCGCCGCCATAGAGCCGAGGAAAGCAAACGACGAACCGAGGAACACGGGGGACTTGAACTTGGTGAACAGCAGGTAGACGAGCGTTCCGACACCCGAGCCGAAAAGCGCCGCCGACTGCGACATATCGTGACCGATTATCGCGGGGACGGCTATGGTCGCCGCAAGTACCGCAAGCAGCTGCTGCAGCGCGAACACAATAAGCTCGCTCGGTTTCGGTCTGTCCTTGACACCGTAGATAAGTTTCATCTGTTTCTTTCCTTTCGTTCCCGTCGGAATAAGTCGCCTTCTAATACTATCAGTTATTTTGTGAATTGTCAAGTAATCACGGGAAAATATCAAATTTCAAATTTCAAATTACAAATTGAAGAAATTATTTCACGCTTTCGCGTGAAATAATAACCTCAATGTTGCGAAGCAACATATCATATCGCGCAAGCGATATATCATACGCCGTAAGGCGTATATCATATTGCCTTCAGGCAATATATCACTTCGCGTAAGCGATATATCATACGCCACAGGCGTATATCACATTGCCATAAGGCAATATATCATTTTCGTGTCCGCAAAAACAGGATCCCCCGGCTTTCGCAGCCGGGGGATCCTGCATAATTCAAGCGGGTATGTTAAAACTTATTTGCTTTTTTTGATGTTTACGAGACGGTTTACGAGTATGCCGAGGATAAGAGCGCAGGCAACTTCGGTAATGGTGACTTTGCCGAAGCTGACGGTCATTCCGCCGATACCCGCGATAAGGATAACGGAAGCGGTGAAGAGGTTGCCGTTGTCGCCGAGATCGACGGGCTGAAGCATTTTAAGACCGGAAACCGCGATGAAGCCGTACAGCGAAATGCAGGTGCCGCCCATTACGCAGGAAGGAATGGTCGAAAGGAAGGTGGTGAAGGGGGCTACGAATGCGGCAAGAAGTGCAAGGACTGCGGTAGTAAGTATGGTCACGACGGAAGCGTTGCCGGAAATGGCTACGCAGCCTACGGATTCACCGTAAGTGGTGTTGGGGCAGCCGCCGAAGAAAGCGCCCGCCATTGAGCCTACGCCGTCGCCGAGGAGCGTTCTGTGAAGACCGGGTTCTTCAAGAAGATCGGATTCGATGATGGAAGAAAGGTTCTTGTGGTCTGCGATGTGTTCCGCAAATACGACGAACGCAACGGGAACGTATGCGACCGCGATGGTGCCGATATAGGATGCGTCAAGATCGCCGAAGCCCTTGAAAGCGGTGATGAAGGTGAAATCGGGGAGCCAATGCATATCGGAGAAAGCGGAGAAATTGATGATCTGGAGAGAAGCGATGTCTGCGGCGTTGCCGATGGCGGTGAAGATGGCGGCAACGGCATAACCTGCGGCGATACCGATGATGAAGGGTATCATCTTAAGCATCTTTTTGCCGTAAACGGAGCAGATGACGGTGACTGCGAGAGTAACGAGACCGCATATTATGCAGAGATAAACGGAAGCGTTCTGAACGGAAACTTCGGTAAGGATCGCTTCGTTTTCTTCGGAAAGCGCCCATACGTTTTCAACGTGGGTTACGTTTCCTTTGAAAAGATCGCCGATGGCGTTGCCGGCAAGAGAAAGTCCGATGATGGCAACGGTCGGTCCGATAACTACTGCGGGCATAAGCTTGGATATCCACTTGACGCCGCAGAATTTAACGATGATGGCGATGACTACATAGACAAGACCTGCGAAGAAAGCGCCGAGGAGAAGTCCGGCGTATCCTGCTGCCGCGGAGACCGCGCCGGCAAAAGCAGTGCCCATAGAGCCGAGGAAGGCGAAGGAGCTTCCGAGGAAGACGGGGCTTTTGAATTTGGTGAAGAGGAGGTAAACGATTGTGCCGACGCCTGCTCCGAAGAGGGCTGCGGACTGGGACATACCGTTCCCGATGATGGCGGGAACTGCGATGGTGGCTGCGAGGATGGCAAGTAACTGCTGAAGCGCGAAGACGAGTACCTGTGATGTCTTCGGCTTGTCTTTTACGCCGTAAACGAGTTTCATTTGGGTTGTTCCTTTCGTTTTTGTTTTTTTATTTGCTTTAATAAAAATCTACTGTACCGATGCTGCAATTACAGCGATAAAATGACGGCTTCTTTCGCTTCGTCGTATTCGGGGACTCTCACCCTGACCATTTCACGCCTTGACGTGGGGACGTTCTTGCCCACATAGTCGCCGCGTATCGGAAGTTCGCGGTGACCTCTGTCGATGAGGACGGCAAGCTGTATCTTACGCGGTCTGCCGAGGTCGATGACCGCGTCCATAGCGGCACGCGCCGTTCTGCCGGTGTAAAGCACGTCGTCAACTATGATGACGACCTTGTCGGTCACGGAGAAGTCGATATCAGTCCTTTTGAGTGAAGGATCGCGGAGCGGAGTCGTGAGGTCGTCGCGGTAAAACGTGATATCGAGAGTGCCCTGACAAATCTTCTTATCGGAAAGCTTCGAGAGGTTTTCGGCTATCTGACGCGCAAGCGTCGCTCCGCGGCGCAGTATGCCGACGATGCAAAGCTCTTCTTCGTCGGTGTTGTTTTCGAGTATCTCGTGACTGATCCTCATAAGGGTACGGTCGAAAGCTTCGGAGGTGAGTATCTTCGATTTTTCTTCCATAAGGTTTTCCTCGCAAAAATTACGTTTTTCAAAAAAATAAGCACCCTTTTTACATAAGGATGCACACACGCACGCGGACACACGGAAAGTTGTCCGAAAGTAATTCTTGCGGCGTCACGGCACCTGCTTAAAGAACGGTATTTTCTATTTCCCGTTAAGGATACCACGTTATTTCCCGTTTGTCAAGTGCTATTTTGATAAAATTGTAAATAATACATAATTTTTGTTAATAATAATATTATGACGCTTGACAAAACTGCACGATAATGCTAATATATGATGTATTTATTTAGGTAATTAACGCGCTTTTTTCCGTTTCTGCAAAGGCACAAAGCGGCATTTACGGAATCCGGCATTACCGTATATGTTTCAGGAGGAGAATCAAATGGTAATTGCGATCATTTCAACAGACAGCAAAAAACTGCTCGTGACGGAATTCTGCATGGCGTACTGCGAAATACTCAACAGACACCACCTCTGCTCCACCGCCATAACGGGCAAATACATCAGTGAGTCCACGGGACTTACCATCGAAAGGCTTATGACCGGGGCTATGGGCGGAATAGACCAGATCGCGTCCCGCATCACCTACAACGAAATAGACCTTCTGCTCTATTTCGGCGACCCCGCACACGAAGAAGAATATCTTGAAGGCGAAATGAACCTTGTAAGACTCTGCGACCTGTACAACGTACCCGTTGCGACCAATATAGCGACAGCCGAAGCGCTCGTCTTCGCTCTTGCGAGAGGCGACCTTGACTGGAGAAACAACATCAAAAAGGAGCAGCACTGATTATGCCCGTCATCAAAAAACCGAGAGGAACCGCCGATATACTTCCCGAAGAGGTCGTATTGTGGCGTAAAATAGAAAATATCTGCCGTGAGCAGGCTTCGCTTTACGGATTTTCCGAAATAAGGTTCCCGACCTTTGAAGCCACCGAGCTTTTCGCCCGCGGAGTAGGCGGAACCACCGACATCGTACAGAAAGAAATGTACACCTTCACCGACAAGGACGACCGTTCGATGACGCTCCGTCCGGAAGGCACCGCGTGCGTCTGCCGCGCCGTTGTCGAAAACGGGCTTTATGCGTCGGCTCTGCCGCTGAAGCTCTGCTATCTTTCAAACTTTTTCCGCTACGAAAAACCCCAGGCGGGCAGAAGCCGCGAGTTTTTCCAGTTCGGTGCGGAATGCTTCGGTCCCGATACGCCGTTTGCCGACGCGGAAGCGATACTGCTCGGCTCGTCCGTCATAAAAAAACTCGGGATAAAGAACTGCGTCCTCCACATCAACTCGATAGGCTGCCCGGACTGCCGTCCCGCCTACCGCGAAGCGCTGAAAGCATATTTTGCGTCCCACACGGACGAGCTGTGCGACACCTGCAAGGGCAGGCTCGAAACCAACCCGCTCCGCATACTCGACTGCAAGTCCCCGATATGCTCCGGCATCGCGTCTTCGTCGCCGAAGACGGTCGATCACCTCTGCGACAAGTGCAGATCGCACTACGAACAGCTCAAAAAGCTGCTTGACGACGCCGGCGTGAAATACGTCGAGGATCCCAAGTGCGTCCGCGGACTCGACTACTACACCGGCACGGTGTTTGAATTCGTACACGAAGGCATCGGCGCGCAGTCGGCTCTCGGCGGAGGCGGAAGATACAACGGACTCATCTCCGAACTCGGCGGCCCCGAAATGCCGGCGATCGGTTTTGCGCTCGGGCTTTCGCGTCTCGTGCTGGCGATCAAAGCCGAACAGGGAGAGACCGCGGACGATACCGCTCCCGATCTGTACATTGCCCCGATGGGCGGCGACGCCGCCGCAAAGGCGTTCGGCATCTGCGAAGAGCTGCGCTCGCTCGGCATCGTCTGCGAAACGGACGTGAGCGGCAGAAGCGTCAAGGCGCAGATGAAATACGCCGACAAAAAGAATTTTACCTACGTCTGCGTACTCGGCTCGGACGAGCTTGCAAACAACAAATGCGAAATAAAGAACCTCAGAAACGGCGAAAAGGCCGAAAGCGCCGTCGTTTCAGAAGACATTGCAAAAATAATTAAGAAATAACCCTTTTCAAACGGAAGGAAGGACTGTATAAATTATGGCTGAATTTTTAGGAAACGCAAGACGTACCGCATACTGCGGGACTGTCAGGGACGAATTCATAGGCAAGACCGTTTCGGTCGCCGGCTGGTGTCAGCGCCGCCGTGACCTCGGTCAGCTCATTTTCATTGACCTGCGCGACAGAACGGGTATCGTTCAGCTCGCTTTCGACGACAACACCGACAGAGCCCTTTTTGAAAAGGCTTCGTCCGTAAGAAGCGAATACGTCCTCGTCGCCGAAGGAACGGTACGCGAACGCTCGTCCAAAAACCCCAACATCCCCACCGGAAACGTGGAGATATTCGTTACCTCCCTTAAAATAGTGGGAGAGAGCGAAACGCCTCCGTTTGAAATACTCGACGACACCAAGGCAGGCGAAGACTTAAGACTGAAATACCGTTACCTCGACCTGCGCCGTCCGTCGCTGATGAACAACATAATTTTCCGTCACAAGGTCGCAAAGGTCACCCGCGACTATTTCGACGAAAACGGATTCATCGAGATCGAAACCCCGATCCTCATAAAATCCACGCCCGAAGGCGCACGCGACTACCTCGTTCCGTCCCGCGTACACAAGGGCTCGTTCTATGCGCTCCCGCAGTCGCCCCAGCTTTACAAGCAGCTTTGTATGGTCGCGGGCTTTGACAGATACGTTCAGATCGCACGCTGCTTCCGCGACGAAGACCTGCGTGCCGACAGACAGCCGGAATTCACGCAGATAGACTTTGAAGTGTCCTTCGCGGACGTTGACGACATCCTCAAGATCGCCGAAGGCTTCGTGAGCAGACTGTTCAAAGAAACGCTCGGCGTGGAAGTTTCCACTCCCATTCCCCGCTATACTTATAAAGAAGTTATGGACCGTTTCGGCAGCGACAAGCCCGATATGCGTTTCGGTATGGAGCTTATCGACCTTTCGGACGTCGTTAAGGATTCTACCTTCCCCGTATTCGCATCCGCTCTCGCTGACGGCGGTACGGTACGCTGCATCAACGCCGAAGGCGGCGCCGAAAAGCTGACGAGAAAAGAAATAGACAAGCTCACCGAATACGCCAAGGGCTGCGGTGCAAAGGGACTTTGCTGGCTCAAATACGCAGGCGGTCAGGTGTCCGGCTCGTTCACCAAGTTTATGACCGTTCCCGAGCTTGAAGCCATCAAGGCAAAGGCGAACGCCAAGGACGGCGACGTGCTGCTCATCCTTGCCGACGGCAACGAAAACAACGTGCTGCCCACTCTCGGTCTTATCAGACTTCAGGTGGCGAACAAGCTCGAGATCAAACGCGAAGGCTACAAGTTCCTCTGGGTGGTGGAATTCCCGTTCTTTGAATACGACAAGGAATCGGGCGAATGGGTGGCGATGCACCATCCGTTCACCGCTCCGATGGACGAATGTATAGAATATCTCGAAACCGACAAAGCCAAGGTCAGAGCAAAGGCTTACGACCTCGTACTCAACGGTATCGAGCTTTCAAGCGGCTCCGTAAGAATAACCAACCCCGAACTCCAGGCGCAGATATTCCGTCTTCTCGGTCTTTCCGACGAAGAAGCGCAGATCAAATTCGGTTACCTGCTTGACGCATTCAAGTACGGCGCACCTCCCCATGCGGGAATGGGGCTCGGTCTCGACCGTCTCGTGATGCAGATGCTCGGCGCGTCCTCGCTCCGCGATGTCATCGCGTACCCGAAGGTGCAGAACGCAAGCGAGCTTATGACGGACTGCCCCGCGGAAGTTCCGCAGAAAGCGCTTGACGACCTCGGAATAATACTGAAAGGAGCAGAAAAGACAAATGGTTGAAATATCCCATCTGTGTAAGAATTACGGCGACAAAAAAGCCGTCAACGATCTTTCCTTCACCGTCGAAGAAGGCGAGATAATGGGATTCCTCGGTCCGAACGGTGCCGGAAAGTCCACTACTCTCAACATCCTCACGGGGTTCCTCTCCGCAACGAGCGGATATGCCAAAATAGACGGCATCGACATACTCGACAACCCGATAGAAGCCAAAAAAAGAATAGGTTTTCTGCCGGAGATCCCCCCGCTTTACCTTGAAATGACGGTGGGCGAATACCTTGATTTCTGCTACGAGCTGAAAAGCTGTCGTCTTCCCAAAAAACAGCACCTCCGCGAGATATGCGAAGTCGTCAAGATAGTTGACGTCAAAGACCGCCTTATCCGCAACCTTTCAAAAGGCTACCGTCAGCGTGTCGGCATCGCGCAGGCACTCATCGGCAACCCGAAGGTGCTTATCTTCGACGAGCCGACCATCGGTCTCGATCCCAAACAGATCATAGAGATAAGAAACCTTATCCGCCACCTCGGCAAAGACCACACCGTAATACTTTCCACGCACATCCTCCCCGAGGTTCAGGCAGTGTGCGACAGGATAGTTATTATAAATAAAGGAAAGCTCATTGCGAACGAAAAGACGGAAAACCTCATAAACGCCGTTGACGGCTCGAGAAGACTTGTCGCAAAGATAGTCGGCCCCGAAGAAAGCGTGCTTGAGCTGCTCCGCTCTACTCCCGGCGTGAAGTACGCCGAAAAGCTCGGAAAACGCGACACGGATTCGGTGAGCTATATCATCGAAAGCGAAGAACGTGTTGACATCCGCAAACCTCTCTTCTTTGCGCTTTCCAAAGCGTCCTACCCGCTTATCGGACTTGAGGGCGACGAGATCAATCTTGAAGATATCTTCATCCGTCTTGTCGATCCCGCCAAGAAAGAAAAAGCGGAACGCAAGAGACGCGCCGCAAAAGAAGCCGAAAATAAAGACAAGAGGTGAGACACGATGTTTGCAATCTACAAGCGTGAGCTTCGCTCATATTTCATAACCCCGCTCGGATATATTTTCGCGGGTATGTTCCTTGCGGTATCCGGACTCGTTTTCTCGTTTCTGATACTCAGCACCGACTCGTCGGGCTCGTATTCTTACGACAATATCAGTGAATATTTCATTGCCCTTCTGTTCATATTCTCCATTCTCATCCCGCTTCTCACGATGAAGCTCTTTTCCGAGGAAAAGAAGCAGCGCACGGAACAGCTCCTTATGACTACCCCCGTAACGCTGCCCGGCGTCGTGTTTGCAAAATATCTTGCCGCTCTCACGATCTTCGCCGCCACCCTCCTCGTAAACTCCTTCAACTACATCCTCCTTTTCAGATACGGCTCCCCCAACCTTGCCGTACTGCTTTCCAACATCCTGGGGCTTTTCCTCATCGGCTCCGCGTTCATCGCCGTGGGACTTTTCCTTTCCTCGATAACCGAAAACCAGCTCATCGCCGCGGTGTCGTCTATGGCGGTCGTCGTGTCGCTGCTGCTCATCTCGTTCCTTGCTAACTATATTGAGCAGGAATTTTTCCGCGTAGTCCTCAAATGGTTCTCGGTCATCGACAGATATTCGCCGTTCACGGTTGGATATTTCGATATCCCGTCCCTCGTTTATTTCGTGTCTTTCGCCTGCGTGTTCCTGTTTCTGACGGTGCGCGTATACGAAAAACGCCGTTGGTCGTAAGGAGGAAACCGAAATGTCTGTTTTCAAATCAAAAAAATTCAAATACGGCTCTTTTGCCGTTGCGTTTATATGCGCTTTCATCGCGCTCGTCATTGCGCTCAACCTTTTAGTCACCTTCTTCGGCAACAAATACGACTGGCGTTTTGACCTTACCGAAAACAATATGTATTCGCTGAGCGATCAGACCGACGAAGCGCTCCGCATAGCACTCGGCGAAAAATACACTTCCTTTGATATCACCATCACGTTCTGCGCGTCCAAGGACCTTTTTGAATACTACGACGCTATGAGGACGGACGCCGACAAATACTATTCCTCCGTCCGCGATATAGCAGAAGAGTACGTCAAGCTCTACGACGGCAGCGACGGCAAAGGCAAAGTCACCGTCAGATACGTCGATATAACGAGCGATCCCGCCGAAGCCAACCGGCTCAAACAGCAGGCTCGTCTTGAAACCATTTCGTGGAAGAACATCATCGTTCAGAACTCCGCGAACACCGAATACTACCGCGTACTCGGCTTTGACGCTTTCTACAAGACCGACAGCGAGACCGGCGCCCTTTACGCTTTCCAGGCTGAAAACAAGTTCACCGCCGCGATAATACAGTGCGTCGCCGCCGAGAACATCACAGTCGGATTCACCGTCAATCACGGCGAAAGCCACTCGTCCGCTCTCGAAGAGATCTTCACGCTCTCCACCCTCAACTGCGTTGAGCTTGACCTTGAAAAAGATATCCCCGACGACGTGAAGATAATCGTCATTTCCGCCCCCACCAACGATTTCACCTACGCTCACATCGAAAAGCTTTCCGATTTTATGTCCGAAAAGGAAACGTACAATTCCCTTATCGTTCTCGTGAACGCCGACACTCCCGATCTTCCCAACCTGCGCGACTATCTCGGTGAGGAATGGGGACTCAACTACGTTCCCAACCACAAGATAACCGACGAGACCGCGTCTCTCCAGGGCAGCAATTTTGAAGATATCGTCGCCGTTTATTCCGACGATACGGACACGAGCATTTCCGGCGCACTTATCGGAGAAGCAAGAAACAAGAACATCAAGACCATCTTCCCGAACTGCGTCGAGCTTACCGCCGACACTCTCGGCAACAGAAAGAAATATGTCGGCGCTGCGATGTATTCGTCAAAGACCGCGGTATCCACTTATAAGGAAGACGGCGAGCTTATCACCGACAAAAAAGGCTCGTACCCCATCGCCGTCATCTCGACCGTTCACGAATACGCAAACGACGATTTCAACTACAATGCCAACAAGTATCAGTACGTCCTGCTCCTCGGTTCGACCGAATTTGCGGGCAGCAAGTACCTGAACAACGCTTACGGCAACGAAGACGTTATGTACGCCGCCACCCGTGCGATGGCAACAGACCGCGTCGCGCTCGATATCGACATCAAGAAGCTCGCCGATAACGCGCTCACCCTTGAAAGCGGAACGGCAAAAACGCTTATGATAGTCATAACCTGCGCTCTCCCCGCGATAATCGTCATCATCGGCATTGCGGTGTTCTTCAAGAGACGTCACCTGTAAGAAAAAAGATTTCGAGTGTGACATTAACAATCATACGGAGATAACAATGAACGAAAATAACGAAAACAAAACAAATCTTCCGGAAGGCGGCGACGAAACCGAAGCTTCTCCCGTTACGGAAGAGAAAAAAGAGCAGGAATACTTTGAAAAGCAGTATTTCGAGGGCGACTCGCTGAAAGAACTTGAAGGAAGCGACGACGATGACGATGACGAATATCTCGCGTCGTTCGACAAAGCAAGCGACGTAAAAGCGAAGTCTATGTCCTCCGGGATGAAACGCAGCCTCATCACGCTCGGCTGTGTGTTCGGCGCGGCGATCGTGCTGTTCTGCCTGTATTTCTTCGTCTTCAAAAGAAACGCAAACGGCGGAATAGACACCTCAAACGACTACAAGATCTCCGATAACTGCCTTGAAATAATCGGCAAAGTCGATAAGGACGTTCAGATCTGCTTCCGCGACAGCGAAGCGGCGATGAAAGCCGACGATTACGGCAAATACGTTTCGGCGTTCGCGGTGTCGTTCGACCATCAGTTTGAACACGTCAGCGTCGTTTACGAAAACGGCGGCGATTACTGCACCGTAAAGAGCGGCAGCGCGTCGAAGACGTTTACCGAAGAAGAATTCTTTGAAAAGCTCGAAACCGGCGCAAGGTACGCTTTCAACGGCGAACGCCTCTACGGCAGCGCGATCCTTGAAGTGACAAGCAAAACCGACCTGGGCAAAGCCGAAGATTTCTCGCTCTGGGCGCTCCCCGGATACGACCTCGACGGCGACACCGTAAGCGGCACAAACCGTCCGTTCGTTTACCCCAACATCACCCGTTCGGACATTGAAGACCTCACCGTTACCAACAAAAACGGAAGCTTCAAGGTCTACCGTACGCCGAGCGGCTCGTACGTTTTTGAAAACGCGGAGCTTTGCAATTTCGACCAGGAGCTTTTCTCCTCCCTCATAGTCAACTGCACCTATATGCTCAGTATGGGCAAGGTGACCGACGCGAAATCGCTTGAAGACTACGGTCTGGCAGGCGAAGAAGGAAGCAATGCAACGATAGTCATCAACACCGTTGACGAAAAGTACCACAAAATACTTATCGGCGACGAGCTTCCGAGCGGAGGCGGATATTACGCAAAATATTACAGCAAGCCGTTCATCTATGTGCTTGACGGCTCGTATTCCAACGACGTTCTGCAGCCCGTGACCAAGTTCCTCACCGCAAACCTCGGCTACACGATAGGCAATACGAACGATATCTACAACATTTCCGACCTTCTTATGTACTACACCGACAGCGACACCAGCGTTTATGTCGGCAAAAAGACCGATATAAGAATGTCGAGCAACTTTACCAATTTCAATTCCAATCAGACCGTTCCCGAGATCCTCCACAACAAGACGAAATTCACCGGCACGTATTCGGACTGGACGAAGGACGAGACCTTTGCGGGCTTCACTCCGAAGGACAACAACAATATCGAGATCGAGCTTCAGCCCACCAACTACGCCGTCGCAACGAACGAATACGCAGTCAAGCTCGGACTTGTCCGCGACAGCGAAAAGAAAGCCGAACTTCCGAACTCGATAACCGTTTACGTTTACGATTCCGATATCGAGGGCGACGACAACGCCAAATGGGTGCAGGTCGCGTCGCTCGACAGCTTCGACCAGGGCGACAAGTCCTACAAGTATTACACCGTGAATTTCAAGTTTGAAAAACAGGTCAAGAGGATCAAGCTGTCGATCAATGCGGTGAAAGGCAGTTATCTCGTCATCGACGAGGTGACGGCGTTCGCCGACGGCAAGGACGCGATCCCCAACGAGTCGGTAAGCGGCGTATGGAAGATACTTTCTCCCGATTCGTTCATTCCCTACGGTTATAACTACGCATCCCCCGATACCTCGGCGTTCTCCGACATCATCTACGGCGTGGCAACGCTCACCGGCGATGAGGTCGTGGAATACAACATCTACCACAACGGCGACGAAAGCTTCACCTCCGAAGACCTCGATGCCCTGCTTGAAAAGTACGGGCTTCTCACTCCGGCGATAACGATAAGTTTTGAGTACGATATTTACCGTTCGTACATCTACACGTCGGCGCTCGACACCGAAAACAACTGCTATTACGCCTACGCGGTGATCCGCTACACCGACGACCAGGGCATAACGCAGACGGTTTCCACAAACATCATCGCAAAGATAAACTACGATACCGCGTATTATCTCAGCTGGGCTCCCACCGACCTGCTCGAACGCGCCTGCTTCTCGATGTATATCGACAAGATCGACACCATCGAAATGTCCTTCGGCGGCAACGATTATCTGTTCGATCTGCAGGACACCGACAACAACGGCAAGATGGATACCGTGGCGTACAACGGCGGTTACGTTGACACCAACAACTTCCGTTACGTTTACGTTTCCGTCCTCAACTGTTCGAGAGCCGGTCTCTATACGCCTAAAGAAGGCGATATTTCCGAAGAAAACAAGCTGTTCACATTCAGAATGCACTCCGAGCTTAAAGATACCGAGATCACGTTCTATCGTGTTTCCTCCACCAAGGTCATCTACTGCACCAACGGTCAGGATTCCGAATTCTACGTCCTCTACTCCGACGTTTCAACGGTGATGTCAAACGTCATCAAGCTCATCAACGGCGAGGACGTTCCCCGATGAAACGGGCTGCGCTTTTGCTGCTTGCCGTTATTTCGTGCTTTTTCTGCCTTTGCTCGTGCAGCGGAAATAAAAATGACGAAGAAGCGTTATCGCTTCTTCGTTCTTCTGCAAAGGCTTGGAGCGGAAAAGACGCATATTCGGCTGATTTTTGTCTGAATATGCAGGCAGACGGGCTTGAATACACCCTGCTTTTCGCGCAGGGCAGCTACAACGTCGGTATTGGCGAAAACGGCAGAAGGCTCGACGTGAAAATGTCGCAGGTCTCGCTCGGCAGCACCGCAGACATTACCTCCGTCTGGGAAAACGGCGTTATGACGAACGTCGTTTCCGGCACGGAAGTGAAAAGCGAAATGACGGAAGAAGAGCTTTTCTCCTCGATAATCTATGCAAAACCGTTCGTCCCCGACGACAAGTACATTTCTTCTTCCGAAAAGCTGACGACGGGCGCAGGCAGCGGCTGCAAAATTACGCTGAAAGACGCTTCCGACGTGCTGTTCCCGCTTATCGGCAACGATATTTTCGATCTTGCGAGCATATACAAGCCGCGTTACGATATGACGAAGGTCACTGACGCCGAGATCATCTACACGGTCGAAAACGATGTCATCACGGGTATGAAGATATCGTTCACTCTTAAGATCTACGATACCCCGCCGTACGTCCCCGGCTCTCCCGAACCCGACGCAGAAGATTACGCGCTGGAGATCAGGGTGAGCTGCAATACGGAGTACGGCGAGAAGTGAGGAGTGAGAGAGTTAAAAGTTGAAAATGGAATTAAGGCTACGCCAACTCCGAATGCGGAATGCGGAATCAGGTCAAAAAGAGAAGATTTTGCGCGCATTCGCGGATGAAGAAGTTTTCAGTTTTCAGAAGTCGTAACAAGAAGATTCCGCGCACTTCGCGGACGGGGTGAATTGAAACGAGACGATCCCGTGCGCATAAAGGTAAAAAAACAAAAAAACTATGCGTTTCAATTTATTCTTGAAAAAATTTACAATTAGGAGAATAAAAAAATGAAAAAAAGACTGATTTTCTTTGGATTGATGCTGATGGTATGCATTCTTTCCCTGTCCTTTGCCGCATTGGCAGAAGACATGAACACAACCGCACAAACTATTACGGATGCCGAACCATGCGTTGTTACGGTCAGCGGAGAAGAACCTACGATCCTTCTGTTTACGCCGTCCGAAGACGCGTATTACGTATTTAAATCTTCGGCACGGACGGAATTACACGTCTATTTCAATTTATTTGATGCCGATGACAACTTTGAAGACGGCGGATATCGGACACTGGGTAAAGACGGAGACGTACACTTTGTCAGGAAACTTACGGCAGGTACTACATACCGCCTTGAAATCGAAAAGGAAGAGGAGGACATTTCTCCCAAAACCTTTGCCGTCTGTATCGAAAAGGCAAAAGTTGATGAGAATCTGTATCTCGATTCCACCGGAACGTATGAGGCCGTGCTGGGGAACCTCATGACGCAGACTCACCTCTACTTTACCCCGTCAAATGACGGACAATACAGCCTTCAGGTCATTTCCGGCTTAAATATTTGGGCTTATATAGAAGGTCTGTACGATGAAAATGATTGGAATATAGCCTATTATTATATGCAAGATCATTCTACCGGAGAAGGTTTCCGGGTTATAACAAACCTGGAAGCGGGAAAAACCTATTGTTTTGTACTACAGTCTTCCATACAATTGCCTGTTGATCTCGTGATCACACAGCTGGTCGGTACCGTAATGGATATTTCGGAGCCCGGAAACTACGAGATAATCTCATCTGCCTATAATAATGCAAAACTCTATTTTACACCGAAAACCAAAACGGCATACTCTTTCCATATTGCTCCTAAAGAACCCGACAGTATTAGCCTTCCGGCTCCATCAATAGGAGTCTCATTTACCGATCATAACGGGCTGGATGTTGCGGCGTACAACCATGTCACCGGTGAAAAGTACGATAACATGTACTATGCATCCGATCTCTACGACTTTACGGCAACACTGGAGGCCGGTGAAACGTATTGTCTTTCGTTTGAAGGAGGAGATATTTTGTACCAGTTTTATGAAGTGGATATCGTCCGGTTACTCCCCACGACAGACTATGCGGCATCCGGTGAAGGCACACACCGCATCGTGGCAGACAATGATGGCGGCGGTCATATTTATTTCACCCCGAAAGAAACCGCCACTTATTTCATTTCGGCAATGAACGCCGGAAACGGTGTGCTCAATCCGACGTTTGCGTTTCTCGGCAATGACGAAAAACTGCGTTCAAGCTGGACCGGTCAAGAGGGATTCGATCTGATTGCCGGAGAAACCTACCATTTCGTTGTAACCAACCCGTATATTATGTACGTCGATGTAAACATTATGAGTGCCAGTTCTGTCCTCTATGTCGATTTTGAGCCCAATGAAACAAAACAAATATCATTCTTCAGCGGCGGGATCACTAAAATCTATCTTAAACCTTCGGTGGCCGGAACTTATCTTATAGAATCAGATTCATTCACCGCATCCGCGAATACCAGTTTGTATTTTGTTACACTCCTTAAGTATGACGGCAGGACTACAGGCGCTATTGCAAATAATAACCCGATGATATGCATCCCGGATGTCCGATCCACATACTCTGAAAACAAAATTGACATTTTAGTAGGCGGTTTAAGCGCAAGCGATTACAGCTGCCTGGTACTTTATACCAACTCCGACAAAAAGGAACCGGTCAGTTTAAAACTGACGTTTGAACAAAAGTCAAGTCTGTATTTGTACGAGAGATACGGCGAAAGAGATGATGTATACCGCGCTGTAATTGGTTCCGTGCTCTCCGATGGCTCGTGGTGGATCGTTGCGGCCGTTGCCGTTGTCGCCGTCGGCGGCGTGGTGGCGATCATCATCGTAAAAAAGAAAAAAAAGAGTTGAGAGTGAGAGTTGAGTTTTCAGTTTTCAGAAAGGTGGGTAAAATAATATGGTCAATATAAGCAGTTTGCAGACTGATTTACGTCCGGTTTTCGCAAAACTGAAAAAACAATAACATCAAAAAAACAGATTTCCGCTTCCAAATAATTCGGAAATCTGCTTTTTTATCTTCCAAACGCAACGTATATATTGGCTTTCTGCTCTCGATTTATTTGATTACTTGCCGAAATGTACTACTGCGTTTGCAAGTCCGTCATTTTCCTCAGCCAATCCGGTCGTTTCTTTGAGGATGTCAATCCATTCTTCTTCGGTTCCGGCGTAGTAAACATCGGCAAGACCGTTACAGTCGTTGAACGCCGGGATTCCTATTTTCTCAAGGCTTGCCGGCAGCGTGACGCTGCGGAGGTCTTTGCAATGTGAGAACGCGTTGTCGCCTATCCTCGTTACTCCCTCCGGAATGACGATCTTGCTTTTTCAGTCGTCGGGGGTCTTTCCCCACACGACATTGACGCCGCTGATGTTCCAGTATTCGCTCCAGCCGGACGGCTTGGACTCCGCCTCACAATATACCGTAACGTTCGGACAGTTGAAAAACTGATCCTGTCCGACGCGCGTGACGCTTTTCGGAATAACGACTTTTTCAAGCGAAGGGTTGATTTCAAACGCATGACTTCCCAATTCTTCAACGCCATCGAGAAGGATTACCTCTTTGCAGCAGGGGCTGAATGCGTCGCTGTCGATGTATTTGACGCTGCCGGGAATGACAAGCGTTTCCAACGGACAATAGCCGAAAGCGATAATACCGATATAAACAGACGCCTCGGGACCTTCGGGGAAAGTGACGCTTGCAAGCGATTTGCAGTACAGAAACGCCCCTTCTTCGATCCTCGTAACGCTCGACGGTATCACCACGCTCGTTATTTGTTCCTGTTTTTCAAATGCCCTGCTTCCGATCGCCGTAACCGCGTCGCCGTCGGGGCTTAACGTCGGGATGACAATATGGGTATCGGTACAGCTTCCGATGCCGGAAACGTAACACGTTCCGTCGCCGTTCGAAACGTAGGTAAGTCCGCGGGACGTGCCTTGATCCGTCGCGTCGAAAAGCACTTTGTTATACGATTCTTCTCCGTCCTGATTGACACAGGTGTACAATATTTTCAGATATTT
>JAZUKE010000044.1:0-11137 GCA_045643125.1 Eubacteriales bacterium | reverse complement strand
CAAAGTCCTTCTCGTCGGCGGCTCCACCCGTATTCCCGCAGTTCAGGACGCAGTAAAGAACTTTATCGGCAAAGAACCGTTCAAGGGCATCAACCCCGATGAATGTGTCGCTATCGGTGCGGCAGTTCAGGGCGGCGTTCTCGGCGGCGACGTAAAAGACCTCCTTCTCCTTGACGTTACTCCGCTTTCTCTCGGACTCGAAACTCTCGGCGGCGTTTTCTGCAAGCTCATCGAAAGAAACACCACCATTCCCGTACAGAAGAGCCAGGTATTCTCCACCGCAGCCGACGGACAGACCTCCGTTGAGATCAACGTACTCCAGGGCGAACGCGAAATGGCAGCCGCAAACACCTCTCTCGGCAGATTCGTACTCGACGGCATCGCACCCGCTCCCAGAGGAGTTCCTCAGATCGAAGTCACCTTCGATATCGACGCAAACGGTATCGTAAACGTTACCGCAAAAGATAAAGGCACCGGCAAAGAACAGCACATCACCATTCAGTCCTCCAGCAATATGTCCAAGGACGATATCGACAGAGCTGTAAGAGATGCCGAAATGCACGCCGCTGAAGACAAAAAACAGCGCGAAAGCATCGAAGTCAAGAACAACGCCGAAAATGCCGCATATCAGGCTGAAAAGGCAATTAGCGACTTCGGCGACAAGGTAAGCGAAGCCGACAAGGCTCCCGTTACTGAAGCAGTCGCAAAACTCCGTGAAACCATCAAGACCAACGACGTTGACGCCATCAAAGCCGATACCGACGCTTTGCAGAAAGTCCTTTACGAACTTTCCTCCAAGCTCTACGGTCAGAACGGCGGCAATCCCGGTGCAGGTCCCGATATGGGCGGCAACGCAGGCGGCAACCCCGGCTCCGACGGTGTTTACGACGCTGATTTTACCGACACGACCGACAATAAATAAGTTATTTCTGAAAGGTAAGCGGAGCGCGATATGCTCCGCTTATTGACGGTTTATATATGGCAGACAAAAGAGATTATTACGAGGTGCTTGGAATAAACAAAGGCGCTTCCGACGATGAAATAAAAAAAGCATACCGCACGATGGCAAAAAAATATCACCCGGACGCAAACCCGGGCGATAAGTCCGCGGAAGAGAAGTTCAAGGAAGTGAACGAGGCGTACTCCATACTTTCCGATAAAGAAAAGCGCTCTATGTACGACCAATACGGTCACGCGGGCGTCGATCCCAACGGAATGGGAGGCGGCGGATTTGACCCGTCGGGAATGGGCGGCGTTGATTTCGGCGACATTTTCAGCTCTTTCTTCGGCGGCGGCTTTTCCACGTCGTCGCGCCAGGCGCGCAACGCCCCAGAAAGAGGCGACGACCTGGGACTTGAAGTTTCCATATCGTTTGAAGACGCGGCTTTCGGCGTAAGAAAAGAGATTTCATATAACCGCGTGGAAAAATGCGCGTCCTGCGGCGGGAGCGGAGCGGCTGTCGGAACGAAAGCGGAGACCTGTCCGCATTGTCACGGCACCGGTTCGGTGCGCGTCACACAGCGTACTATGCTCGGAATGATGCAGACCACACGTCCGTGTACCGAATGTAACGGAACGGGCAAGATAATCAAAGAACCGTGCCCGGACTGCAAAGGGCAGGGCAGAGTCAGACGCAAAAAGACGCTTGAATTCAACATTCCCGCAGGTATCGACGACGGCGAAAGGATCTCGCTCCGCGGTCAGGGCAATGCGGGTGCAAACGGCGGTCCCAACGGCGACGTTATAGTTGAAGTCAACGTAAAGCCGCACGCTTATTTCAAGAGAAAAGGTTACGACATTTACTGCGATATCCCCATTACGTTCGTTGACGCGGCTCTCGGCACCAAGCTCACCGTACCGACACTTGAAGGCACGAGCGAAATGACCGTACCCGAGGGGACGCAGACGGGAACGACGTTCTCGCTTCGCGGAAAGGGAATAAAATACATCAATTCCGACCGAAAAGGCGATCTTTACGTTACGCTCAACGTCGAAGTGCCGAAAAATCTCACGTCAAAGCAGAAGGATGCTCTCAAGGATTTCGGCGACCTCTGCTCCGGCAAGAATTATGAAAAGAAGACCAAGTTCTTCGACAGATTCAAGAAATGATATACGATATCACACAGCCTTTATTTGAATGTGCGGTCTTCCCGGGTGATCCCAAACCCGAAAAAAACGAGCTTTCGCGGATAAAAAACGGGGCTCTTTATAATCTTACGGCTTTCTCTATGTGTGCCCACAACGGAACGCATATAGACGCTCCGTACCATTTTATCGACGACGGAAAAAGCGTCGAACGCATCGCGCTTGACAAATTCATAGGTCCTGCATACGTCGAAACACATAACGGCGACGTGACGGCAGAGGACGCAAAGCGCATCCTCGAAAACGCACGGAGACAGGACGCGGACTCCCGAAAAAAGATACTTATCAAAGGAAAAGCGACCGTCACGCTTGAAGCGGCGGAAGTATTTGCGGACGCCGGGATCGACCTTATCGGCAACGAATCGCAGACGGTCGGACCGGAAAACGCGCCTATGGCGGTGCATCTGGCTCTTTTGAAAAAAGAAGTCGTCCTTCTTGAAGGCATCAGACTTTCAGACGTGCCGGACGGCGTGTATACGCTGAACTGCGCTCCGCTGAATCTTACGGGAACGGACGGATCACCGTGCAGAGCCGTTCTTATCAAAAACGATTGAACCGTCTTTCTTATAAATTTTGATCAAAAAATCCGCTCTTCGCGTTTTTGCGTAAAAGGGCGGATTTTTTGCTGTAATGAACCGTTTTGAAATCGGTTTCAGTCGAAATCTTCAAAGAATTCAAGCAGCGTTTTCTGGTATTTTTCTCTTTCCACGGTGTAGCTCATACCGTGGTTTGCACCGGGGACGATGAGCAGCCGTTTCGGGGCAGTGCAGGCGTAGTAGTTGTCGTACGTCATAGTGACGGGCACGAAATTGTCGGAAGCTCCGTGAACGAATAAGATCGGCGTTTTGTTCGTCTGCATCGCGTCGAGAGTCGAATATTCGTCACATTCCATATTCAGTTTTTTGCGGAACATACTGCCTGCAACGATCCCGTGTATGCCGTAGGGAAGATGCAGGTTTTTGTTTGCGACGTGCTTCCATATCGCCTGCGGCGACGTGAATCCGCAGTCGGCAAGTATGCCGTGTACGCTTTCGGAAAGCCCGAAGCCCGATGCCATAAGCACCGTAGTCGCACCCATAGAGATGCCCGCAAGATAGATCGGAAGTCCGTCACATTCCTGAGTCGCCCAATTTATCCACGAAAGACAGTCGAAACGCTCGGCAAGCCCGAAGCTGATATAATCGCCCTGGCTGTTGTTCTGACCTCTCTGTTCGGCGTATATAACGCTGCATCCGTTGTCGTGCCAGAAATCGGCGATCATACCGAAATCGCGGCTCCACGACGAACGCCAGCCGTGAAGCGCGACGATAACCCGTTTTGCGTTCTCGGCAGGGTACCAATGCCCGACAAGCGTTATGCCGTCGAAGCCTTTTATCTCGATCTGCGTCGTTTCTTTCTGTTTGAGTTCTTCTGCGGACGATCTCATTTCCCGGATGAAGTCTTCGCTTTTCTTGAAGCCGGAGATCGCTTTTTTGAATTTTTTTATCGGCTTCGGCATTTCGCGGTCAAGCGCCGCATCGACGAACAGCTTTGAGGTAAGATATGTAAGCCCTATCATTGCAGATGTCGAAACAGCCGTGACACCGGAAATGATAAGTGCGCTTCTGGTCGATTTTTTCATTTGTTGTCTCCTTTCGGTAAATGTCGTCTTTACATATATGATAATCAAAATTTTTGTATTTTGTTTTAACGCAAGGAAAAATAAATGAAAATTTTGACATATTCTTGATTTTTTGCGTCCGATTGTAATATAATAAGCGAAGACGGAGGACTGCCGATGAAGATAACATATTATTCCATAAAAACCGCATCTCATAAAAAACTCGATATCGCACTCGTGCCGGACATACATAACGCACCGCACGATGAAATAATCGAAAAACTTTCATCCATCAAACCCGATATGATAGCCGTTGCCGGTGACCTTATGTCGTCTCTCGGCAAAAACGCAGACAAAAAAACCGAAAAGAAAAACGAAAGAGGATACGCTTTTCTGCGTAAAGCGTGCGCGATCGCTCCGACGTTCTATTCACTCGGAAATCACGAATCCGGCATAAACGCGGCAAACAAAGAAAAAGTCCTTTCTACGGGCGCGGTGTTTCTTGACAACGAATACACGCTTTTTGACGGCTTTGCCGTCGGCGGACTTTCCTCGACCTCGTATCACGGACGCATAGGCAAAACTCCCGTTCCGTCGCTCGGCTGGATAAAAGACTTTGAAAACGCGGACGGTGTGAAGATACTGCTCTGCCACCACCCGGAATACTATCCCAAATACCTCAAAGAAAGAAATATTGACATCATCCTTTCGGGGCACGCTCACGGCGGACAATGGAGGATATTCGGGCAGGGAATATACGCACCGGGGCAGGGGATCTTTCCCAAACTGACGAGCGGCGTCCACGACGGCAGACTCGTCATATCACGCGGACTTGCGAACCACAACAAGATACCGCGCATCTTCAATCCGCCCGAGATCGTCGTTGTGACGCTTGAATAAAAAAATGCCGAAGAAAACCGTTTCCGATCTTCTTCGGCATTTATTATCTGCGGATCATTTCGTATATATTTCGGGTTTAAGCAAACCGATGTAAGGCAGATTGCGGTACTTCTCGTCATAATCGAGACCGTAGCCCACAATGAAGGAGTTGGGGATGGTGAATCCGATGTAATCGGCGGTGATCGGGGCAAGTCTTCTTTCGGGCTTGTCGAAAAGGGTGCATATCTTAAGGCTCTTCGGACCCCTCATAAGGAGGATATCTTTAAGGCAGGAAAGAGTATTTCCGGAATCAAGTATATCTTCAACTATAAGAACGTCGTAATCCTTTATCGGACATCTCAGATCCAGCTCAATGTTGATGCTGCCGGTGCTTCTCGTTCCCGAACCGTATGAAGAAACTCTCATAAAGTCGATGGAACAGTCAAGATCTATGCAGCGGATGAGATCCGTCATAAAAACGCAGGAGCCTTTAAGGATACCGACGATAAGCAGATTTCTGCCCTCGTAATCTTTTGTTATGACGTCTCCGAGCTCTTTTACTTTGGAAGCGATCTCTTCCTCGGAGAAAATGACCTTTTCCACGTCGTTGCGAATTGAAGCCATACAGCGGACACCCCTTATTTGATTTTTGTACATTTTACTACAAGATTTTGTGTTTGTCAACACGCGCAATATCAAAATCGCAGATTTTTATCAAAATATTGAAAAAACTGTTGATTTTTTTTATTATATAGTGTATTATACAATATGTTAATAAAATGGGTTGAAATGAAAGTTTTGACCGGAAAGGATAAAATGATATGCACAATTTTTATGCCGAAGCAGAGACTTCGTGGGTGGAAAAATTCCCCAAATCCGGCTTTGAAAACATCTCGGAAAATGCCGGTCTCGGTGAAAGACTCCTCTACGGTCTCAAGATCTGTGTTATCGGTATGCTCGTGGTTTTTGCCGTGCTCGCAGTCCTTTGCCTTATATTGTATCTGTTCAAGGTCTATTACAATGTAAGCACAAAGAAAGCGGCATCCAAGAAGACCGCAGATGCCGCAAACATTCCCGCCCCTGCAGCTTCTGCCGAATCCGATGAGGAAACGGTCGTAGCCGTAGCTACCGCAGCGATCGCCGCGTCCAGAAACGAATCAGACGCAGCCTTCAAGGTCATTTCAATTACAAAAATCAATTAAGGAGAGAAAGTAAAATGAAAAAGTACATCGTTACCGTAAACGGAACCAAATATGAAGTAGCCGTTGAAGAAGCAGATCCCAACGCTACCTACGTCCCCGCAGCAAAGACAGAAGCTCCCAAAGCAGAAGCCCCCAAGGCAGAAGCTCCCAAAGCAGCAGCTGCCGCAGCTCCCGCTGACGGCGCAAAAGTAAACGCACCGCTCCCCGGCAACATTCTTAAAGTAAACTGTGCAGTAGGCGACACCGTTAAGAAGGGCACCGTTCTCTGCATCCTCGAAGCTATGAAGATGGAAAACGAAGTCCTCGCTCCCTGCGACGGCAAGATCGTTTCCGCTACCGCCAAAGGCGCTACCGTTAATACCGGCGACCTTCTCTTTGTTATCGGTTAAGCCCTTTTGGGACTTGAACGAAATTATTAAGAAAAGGTGGTATAGTTTTGGATATATTCAAGGCATTCGGCAATATACTTGACGCATCCGGCTTTTCCGCATTGGATTGGCGTACACTCGTTATGTACGTTATCATAGCCGTGCTCTTCTATCTTGCCATAGTTAAAAAATTTGAACCGCTCCTCCTCATACCGATCGCTTTCGGTATGCTTCTTGCAAACCTTCCCCTTGCAGGACTTTTCCATTCGGAATTTTTCATCAATGAAACAGGCATAAACTGGTCTGCCCTCGGTCATGACGGCGGTCTTATCGACTACCTCTACCTCGGCGTCAAGCTCGGCATCTATCCGCCGCTCATCTTTATGGGCGTCGGCGCTATGACCGACTTCTCCCCGCTTATCGCCAACCCTAAATCCATTCTTCTCGGCGCAGCCGCTCAGTTCGGCGTGTTCGTAGCTTTCATCGGCGCTCTCGGTCTCGGCTTCACCGTTGCCGAAGCTGCTGCCATCGGCATCATCGGCGGTGCCGACGGTCCTACCGCTATTTACGTTACCAAGTCGCTCGCTCCTCACCTCCTTTCCGCAATAGCGATCGCCGCTTATTCGTATATGGCTCTCGTTCCGTTCATCCAGCCCCCGATTATGAAGGCTTTCACCTCCAAAAAAAACAGACAGATCGTTATGGAACAGCTCCGTCCCGTATCCAAAGGCGAACAGATCGTATTCCCGATCATCGTTACTCTTCTCGTAAGCCTTATCCTTCCGGACGCAGCTCCCCTTATCGGTATGCTTATGCTCGGTAACCTCTTCAAAGTCACCGGTCTTACCGACAGACTTTCCAATACCGCTCAGAACGAACTCTGCAACATCGTCACCATACTCCTCGGTGTTTCCGTAGGCGCTACCTGCGATGCTGAAAGCTTCCTCGCTCCGCAGACTCTTTACATCATCGTTCTCGGTCTCTGCGCATTCGCGTTCGCTACCTTCGGCGGTATCATATTCGGCAATGTTATGTGCTGGATCACCAAAGGCAAAGTCAACCCGCTCATCGGTTCCGCAGGCGTTTCCGCCGTTCCTATGGCAGCACGTGTTTCTCAGGTAGTCGGACAGAAAGAAAATCCCTCCAACTTCCTCCTTATGCACGCTATGGGCCCGAACGTCGCAGGCGTTATCGGTTCTGCCGTTGCCGCAGGCGTGTTCCTTGCACTGTTCAGATAAAAAGTAAGAAAGGAGTTAAACATATACAATGGCAAAAGTAAAGATTACGGAAACCGTACTCCGTGACTCCCATCAGTCTCTTATCGCTACACGTATGACCACCGAAGAGATGCTTCCCATCCTCAAAGCTCTCGACGATGTAGGATATTATTCTCTCGAAGCATGGGGCGGCGCTACCTTCGATGCCTGCCTCCGCTTCCTCAACGAGGACCCCTGGCAGAGACTCCGCACCATCCGTGAAAATGTCAAGAATACCAAACTTCAGATGCTCTTCAGAGGACAGAACATTCTCGGCTACCGTCACTATGCTGACGACGTTGTTGAATACTTCGTTCAGAAGTCCATCGCCAACGGTATTGACATAATCAGAATTTTCGACGCTCTCAACGATCCGAGAAACCTCAAGACCGCCATCAACGCGACCAAGAAAGAGGGCGGACACGTTCAGGCAGCGTTCTCCTATACGACCGGTCCCGTTTTCGGCAACGAATATTTCGCAAACTTTGCGAAAGACCTTGAAGATATGGGCGCAGATTCCATCTGTATCAAGGATATGGCAGGTCTTCTCAAACCTTACGATGCTTACGATCTCGTCAAAGCGATCAAATCCAAGGTCAAGATCCCCGTTCAGCTCCATACACACTACACCGCAGGTCTTGCTTCAATGACTCTTCTCAAAGCTATCGAAGCAGGCGTTGACGTTGTCGATACCGCTATCTCCCCGATGGCTCTCGGCACCTCTCAGCCTCCTACGGAACCGATGGTAGCTACTCTCCAGGGTACTCCGTTCGATACCGGACTCGACCTCAACAAACTCGATATCGTTTCCAAACATTTCGATAAACTCCGTGAAAAATACCTCGCTTCCGGTCAGCTCGATCCGAAGGTTATGAAGGTCAACATCAACGCCCTCCTTTATCAGGTACCCGGCGGAATGCTCTCCAACCTCGTTTCTCAGCTCAAACAGGCAGGCAAGCTCGATAAACTCCAGGACGTTCTCGAAGAAGTTCCGAGAGTCAGAGCAGACGTAGGTTATCCTCCTCTTGTAACTCCTTCGTCCCAGATCGTCGGCACTCAGGCAGTGTTCAACGTACTTACCGGCGAAAGATACAAGACCGTTACCAAGGAATTCAAAGGCATCGTCAAAGGTGAATACGGCAAAACTCCCGCTCCCATCAAACCCGAATTTGTCAAGAAGATCATCGGCGACGAACCTGTTATCTCTCACAGACCTGCTGACGACCTCAAACCCGAACTCGACACTCTCCGCGAAAAAGCAGCGAAGTATATCGAACAGGACGAAGACGTGCTTTCCTATGCACTCTTTGAACAGGTCGCTACCAAGTTCTTCGATAACAGAGCCATCAAGAAGATCACCAACGACGACGCAAAATATTTCGTGAATATCCACGAGATAAAAGACTAAAATATATACAACGGGGTGCCGCAAGGCTGAGATCATACCCGCGAACCTGTACGGATAATGCCGGCGTAGGAATTGTGAAATAGCTTTTTACCGCTTATCCCTTACAGGGGATAGGCGGTTTTTCTATCCCCCGCGAAAGGAAAACAAAATGAAGAACAAAAAACTCTATATTATGACGGAATGTGCTATGATGATCGCACTTGCCGTCGTGCTTTCGATGTGCAAACTCTACCAGGCGCCGCTCGGCGGATCGGTGACGCTGCTTTCTATGCTGCCGGTGATCTTTATTTCGGTGCGTCACGGCGTTGTGTGGGGACTCGGCTGCGGATTTGTTTACAGCCTCATCCAGATGCTTCTCGGTTTCGGAAATCTGGCGTATATCCCGACGCCTCTCGGGGTATTCGGCGGCGTTATGCTCGACTATATACTGCCGTTCACGCTTCTCGGACTCGGCGGAATCTTTCTGCTCACCAAGCCAAAAACGAATAAAGGCGCCTTCGCCGCCGTTGTCTGCGGAACAGTTCTCGTCGTCGTGCTGCGATTTCTCTGCCATTTCTTCGGCGGTGCCGTCGTGTGGTATGAGATAACCAAAGAGGGCGAATGGAACGAATACGTGAACAAAGTCGGAATGTGGACTTATTCGTTCGTGTATAACATCACCTATCTCGGACCGGACGGCGCGCTCGTGATCGCCGCGTCTCCCGTACTTGTAAAACTCAGAAAAATACCGTTTATTGACGGAAAAGGGAAGTAATCGCCGAAAAAGTCGAAAAACCATCGTTTCGATCATCTCTCAGCCGCATAAATATCTTGACATAGGTGCCGAAATATGGTATTATCGGAAAGTAACAGGAGGATAAATATATGGAAGATAAAACCGCAAAAGGTGAATTTGACGTCATTTTTGAAAAAGAAGATGCACGTTATAAAGCCACTTTGCTCGAAAAGCACCTTATGGAATCCCGCGAAGAATTCAACCGTCTTAAACAGGAAGAACTCGAGCTCCGCGAAAAACAGATGACGCTGATAAGCGAAATGCAGGCTAATCTTGAACAGACCAAGAAAGTCGATGAACTCCTTGCCGAAAGCATCAACGAAAAGGTCGAAAGCATAAAGACCGAAATGTTCAGCGAATGGCAGGAATCAATAAAAGACGCTGTCGTTGAAAAAGTCTCCGAGCTGACGTCTTCAAAGCTCCAGGAGTATAATAAACTCTACGAAGAGCAGAACCGCGTGATAGAAGCGCAGGCAAAGAAATTCAAGCTTATGACCACGTCTCTCCGTCTTATACGCATACTGTGCTATACCGTCTGCATCGTGACCGCGCTCGTGTTCCTTGCGCTTCCGATCGGTCAGTATCTCGGCAAAGATATAATGGAATTTCTCGAAGAACCGAGCCTCTGGGGCGGTGTCGTGTTGTTTACGGCTGTGCTGCTTATGATACTTGCAATCGCGCTTGCAATACTTCTCAGAAAGAGGGAACCCAGACAATGACAAAATATGTGATCCCCGTTACCGATAAGGTCGTATGGGACGACGTCCCCAAGGCATTTATAAAGAACTATAAGTGGGGAAACGATTATATGCCGGTCGCCTACGGGCAGATCGCTTACGTTGACGGCAAAGGCTTCGCGGTAAGACTTGTCTGCCACGAAAGCAGCCCGAAAGCCGAATATTTCAATTACGGCGATCCCGTACATACCGACAGCTGCCTTGAATTTTTCCCGAGCTTCAATAATCAGTCGCCTTATTATATCAACCTCGAAGCAAACGCCAACGGCGCTTACGTCTGCGGAAAACGTACAAGCCGCTATGACAAGGTGCCGGCAGATCAGATCATCGCCGTCGAGGAGCTTCGCCCGAAAGCCGAGATCAGGGACGGCTATTGGTCTGTTGAATATTTCATAAAGAATGAAATAATTGACGCACTGTTCGGCGTTTCGTCCTTCCCGGAAGGGTATACGTTCAAAGGCAATATGTATAAGTGCGGCGAAAAAACGGCAGTCCCGCATTACGGCTCTCTGTACCCGATAGATCTGCCGTCTCCCGACTTCCATTGCCCGCAATTTTTCGGGGATTTTGAAATCGGTAAAAAAGAATAAAAAATTGTCAAAAAAGATATTGACAAATCGACTGTTATGTGGTACAATCCCTTTTGTTGCCACAAGCAGCTTTGGAAAGATGGCTGAGCTGGTCTAAGGCGCACGACTGGAAATCGTGTGAGGGCTAATACCCCTCCCAGGGTTCGAATCCCTGTCTTTCCGCCATGAAAAAACCAC
>JAZUKE010000043.1:0-5110 GCA_045643125.1 Eubacteriales bacterium | reverse complement strand
TTTTCTTCTGATACAATGTAAATGTAATCCGGATTGCAAATCTATTTTTATGAAAGGACACAATATGAGTATTGGCAAAAAAATAAAAGAATTACGCCGACAAAATGATATGACGCAAGAGAAACTCGCGGATCTGTTGGGCGTTTCTTATCAGGCGGTTTCAAAATGGGAAACCGATGTTTCAAGCCCCGATTTGTCGTTAATTGCCCCGCTGACGCGACTTTTTCATGTCTCGGCTGACGTTCTCTTCGGTATTGACGGTGAAAATGCCCGCCGTGCGGAATTTGACGAAGCTTACGAAAACTATTGGCAAAAGGATATGCAGGAAATGTATGCCATAGCTCAGCAGGCTGTATCCGAATTTCCGGGAGATTACAAGTATTTGGAATGGCTGGCTTCGATGGAATACTGTATGGCTTTTAATGATGATTACCGAAACGGCGGCAGCAAGGATTACTTCAATTCGATGCTTGAAAAGTCAAAAAGACATTATGAGATGGTTATTGAAGGCTGCTCCGATAGTGAGATCCGCCATAAAGCACTGCATGGGATCATTCTTGATTTGAAATATCTCGAAAACCTCAGCGAAGCAAGGAAGTATGCAGAGCTATTCCCCGAAAAACAGGAGCCCAGCAGAGATATGATGCTTGAACTATGTACTGAGGGAGATGAGCTGCTCAAAATCAGACAAAAAATTGTATATTCTAAAATCAACGAGCTTTTGGACGCATTAGGAAGTATATGGAAATTCCAGTATCAAAAGACTGAATACGTCAAAACCGCGGTGGATTATTCCGAAAACATAATTAAAATGTTTGTTCCTGACCGGGATTATAACAGATTTTTCTGGAATTTGTATTTGCTTTATCTGGAACGTGCTGAGATCAGTATGACAGAACACGATTTCGACGGTGCGGTCAACTATCTTGCCATTGCAAAAGAATATGCACAAAAAAGAGATTCATTCAACCTGAACGGAAAATGCCAATATACCTGTACCATTTTTGACCATGTTGAAGATGATATTTCTTGTGAGCTTTCTCCGACTGATTCTATGGATTATTGGAAATATGCTGTCAATAAGAAACTGTTTAATCCTTTACGTGAGCGCATTGACTTTCAAAAACTGATCAACGGGTAATTGCTTTTTTCTGGTGCAGCGCACCTGCGGTGCATGAAAAATGAAGCAGGGCTTCGCCCTATGAAGCGTGCCTTACGGCACATGAAGGAAAACGGGTGCGCTTCGCTTAATGCGAACGAAGTGAGCGCTTCATAGAAACCGCAAGGTTTCTGCTTCATATTTGCGAAGCAAATGCTTCATTCCTTTTTAGCATCACCCGTAAACCGAGGGCTTTTTTGCAAAATCGGTTGAAAAGTTTACGAGAATATGTTATTATATACCCGATGAATCAGAAATTGCGGAATAAATATGATAAACTTGCAGGAGAGCGATAAGCCGAATGAGTAAAGTAAAACTTACAATTACGGAAAGCAGATGCAGATGCGCATATGTAAAAAAAGGCGACGTCTTTATCGTTGACGATCTGTGCCCGCCGTTGTGTCATGAATTGTGGAATGTGATTTATCCTTCGGTATATGCACTGAAAAACGGGGCGGAGCTTGATTACGGGAATGCCCGTGCGAAATGCTTTGACGCTATGTGTCCGGATGAATCCCGGGTGCATATTCATGGGGAAGTCATAGAATAAAAAGTATCGGTCTTTGACAACAAAAAAGGCTGATATATTTTATTCAAAAGAAGTGTACTGATTTTTACGATCCGGAGGCAAAATGAAAAAATACGGCTGCATTTTATTCGATCTCGACGGGACGCTGACCGATCCGGCGCTCGGAATAACGAATTCGTTTATGTATTCCCTTAAAAAATACGGCATAACCGTATCGGACAGAAGCGAGCTTTACAAAGTGATAGGCCCGCCGCTCGTCAATTCGTTCCACGAGTATTACGGCATCCCCGAGGAAGAATGTATGAACGCTGTCAGGTTTTACCGCGAATACTACACGACGAAAGGAATGTTCGAGAACTACGTTTACGACGGCATCCCCGAATGTCTCGAACGTCTTAAAGCCTCCGGCAGACTCGTTCTCACGGCAACGTCCAAGCCCGAGCCTTACGCAGCCGAAATAATCAGGCATTTCGGCATCGACGGATATTTCGACTTCATCGCGGGCGCGTCGCTCGACGAAACGAGAACGGGCAAGGACGACGTCATACGATACGCGCTCTCGTCAAACGGGATAACCGATCTGTCGTCCGTTCTTATGGTCGGTGACCGCAAGTACGACGTGATCGGCGCAAAAAAGATCGGCGTTGACTCAATGGGCGTGCTTTACGGCTACGGCACAAAAGCGGAGCTTGAAGAAGCCTGCCCCGATTATATCGCGTCGTCGCCGAAGGAGATCGCCGATATGATACTTTCCGCTGACAAATAACGGAATAACAGGAATAAATCACCGAAACGCGGCAATAATACCGTTGAGGTGATTTATTTTTATGACTCTGACACAAAAGGAAACCGGACTTCTGAAAGACCTGAAAGAGCAGGAAAAGCTCTGCATCGACAAGTACACCAAACATTCTTCCTGCGCGAAGGATGCGCAGCTCAAAAATCTTTTCACCACGATCGCGCAGGCGGAAAGACAGCATTTCGACACGATAAGCACCATTGAATCGGGGAACGTGCCGGCTATGGGCGGCGGACAGTCGAACAAACCGACCTTCAGCGCCTTTTACGGCAAAGCGGAAAACCCCGACAAGCAGAACGACTGCTATCTTTGCAGCGACGTCCTTGCCGGCGAAAAGCACGTTTCGCAGCTTTACGACACCTGCATTTTCGAGTTCTGCGACGAAAACCTGCGAAGCGTCCTCAACCATATCCAGAAAGAAGAGCAGGAACACGGAAAGATGATCTACGATTATATGTCCGTGAACGGAATGCAGTAAAACAAAAACAGAGCCTTGATGAAATCGGTCAAGACTCTGTTTACTTTTTTGACAGCAGTTTTGCTTTATACAACGCGCCCGACACCGGCTTTTCTTCAAGAGGGAAGACGTCGGAGATACCGGACGAAAGGCGGCGTATTTTTTCGAGCATATAGCCGTGGCAGCCTACGCTCCCGGCGATGCAGACCTCGAATCTTTCATCAAAAAAGCGTTTTGCCGCTCTTATCGACTCGGCGATGTATTCCGCGGAGCTTTCGATGATCGCGTCGGCGTAAGGATCGCCCTTGACTGCGGCGTCGAATACGGGCTTTGTGTAGTCGGCTATCGACTTTTTTGAAAGGGCAAGCAGTTCTTTCAGCTTGTCGATGCAGCTGCCGCCCGCTTTTTCTTCCACAAGTCCGCAGAGATACGACCTTTCCTCGCGTCCGTCATAGCTTTTCAGCGTGTGGCAGATCGCACGAAGACCGATCTCGTACCCGCTTCCGTTCATATCGAACGTGGAATATCCGCCTATGCGGTGGATGTCGTCTCCCTTTTTCACGAAGCAGGACGAGCCTGTTCCGCATATCACGATAGCGCCGTCCTTTTCCGGAAAAGCGGCGTAGATGATGTTTTCGCCGTCGTGGCTGACGCCGTTTGACGAATTGGGGAACGCTTTGTCGAGCTTATCTTTGAGCAGAGAAGCGTAATCGGCGGTGCTTCCTCCGGCGATACCGGCGAAAATGCCGCTCACTTCGCTTCTGTCAATGCCGTTTGCCGCGCAGAGATAGCTCATTTCCGCAGCGACGGTGTCCGCGGATCTTTCAAAACCCGTATCATTGGGATTGACTCCCGCGTTTAAGCGGGAGTCAATTATGTAACCGTCTTTTTCAAGCCGAAGCTGCAGCTTCGTTCCGCCGCCGTCGGCTCCGATGAAAACGCTCACGTTTTAGTCCTTCTTTTCTTCTTTCTTTCTCTTTGCCTGGAGTTTGGTGAAAACTCTGAGAACTACGAAGATCGTGAAAGCGACGATGAGGAAGTCGATGACGTTCTGAATGAAAGCACCGTAGGTAAGAGCGCTTTCGGCTTTGAGAACGTTGCCGGCTTCGTCGTATTCAGCGGCTTTGATGACCCATTTCCAATCGGCAACGGAGGTGCCGCCGACGATGAGGCTTACGAGGGGCATAATGATGTCATTGACGAGGGAGGTCACGATTTTGTTGAAAGCTCCGCCGATAACAACGCCGACAGCCATATCGAGGACATTGCCTTTTGCGATGAATTCCTTGAAATCAGACCAGAATTTGGATTTTGCCATTTTGATTTCTCCTTTTTGTTTTTTATATTTTTTGGTTTTGCACGCAAAAATTGAATCTGTTTACTTCACAACGATATTGTATATCTTGTTGGGAACGTAAATTTCCTTTATGACCGTCTTTCCGCTGACGAAATCGGCGATCTTTCCGGAAGAGGTGATGGCTTCTACCGCTTCGTCCTTCGTCGCGCCTATCGGAAGCTCAATAGTGCCTTTGAGCTTGCCGTTGACGGAAATCGCGATCTCGACGGTGGCGTCTTTTGTCTTTGCTTCGTCATATTCGGGCCACTTGGAAAGCGAAAGCAGTCCGGTGTTTCCGAGACGTTCGTTTATCTCTTCGGCAAGGTGCGGAGCAAACGGGCAGAGGAGCTTGATGAACACGGTAAGCTCGTCCTTTGTAAGATGACCGACGTCGTATATTTCGTTGATAAGCGTCATAAGAGCGGCGATGGCGGTATTGAATCTCATATCTTCGATATCGTTCGTGACCTTCTTTATCGTCTTGTGGAACGAAGACGAAAGCTCTTTCGTTTCTCCGTTTCCTGACGCTATTTCAAACAGATCGCAAACTCTGTCGAGGAAACGCTTGCAGCCCTTCATACTGTTGTCGGACCAGGGAGCGGACTGACCGTAGTCGCCCATAAAGAGGACGTAAGTCCTGAGAACGTCTGCACCGTAAACTTCCACGACGTCGAGCGGATCTATTACGTTACCCTTGGACTTGGACATCTTTTCGCCGTCGCTTCCGAGGATAAGCCCCTGCGCCGAACGCTTTGCGTAGGGTTCGGGTGTGGTCGTAACGCCGATATCATAGAGGAAATGATGCCAGAATCTCGAATAGATAAGGTGAC
>JAZUKE010000042.1:0-7727 GCA_045643125.1 Eubacteriales bacterium | reverse complement strand
ATATTTTTTGAAGACCTCGGAAAGAGCCGCTTTGTCGGCTACGTCGAGTTCGTAAAAATCGGGTTTGACGCCGCTGATCTCTTTTATTTTGTCAAGCACCGTTATCTTTGAATTTGCGAGGTTGTCGACGATGACGGGATTATGACCGCATTTGATGAGTTCTACTGTGGTGTGGGAACCGATAAAACCTGTTCCGCCGGTGACGAGTATGTTCATAAGATACCTTCTTTTCTTTGTTGTACAAATGATGATACCACAAAAAAACAAATAAATCAATAGATACTCTCTCATTTCCTTTCGATAATTTGCATATATTTTCACCGTGGGAAAACAGTTTTTTGAGTAGGGAGTGACAGATATTTGAACGAAGACGACAGAGCGGTACGGATAGCGGTATATATGCTCGAAAACGATTCAACGGTACGGCGCGCCGCCAAGGCATTCGGAGTGTCGAAATCGACCGTACACAAGGACGTGTCATACCGGCTCAGATACACGGACAAGGCGCTGTATCTGAGACTTCGCAGGCTGCTTGACAAAAACAAAAGCGAACGGCATATCCGCGGAGGAATGGCAACGAGGTTAAAATACAAAGCGTGTAAAGAAACTGTTGACAAAACATAAAGAATGTAGTAGAATAAATTTGGAAGTTTTTAAGCATAAAAAAGCGGAAAGCCGAGGTAATAAAAATGTCAGGAATTCTTCTTGTGATAGGATCAGCAAATATTGATTTTGTGATGAACACACTTTCCGTACCGGATGCCGGCGAGACCATCGTGACAAGCGGAAAATATGCGTTCGTTCCCGGCGGAAAAGGCGCAAACGCTGCCGTGACCGCAGCCCGTCTCGGCGGAAACGTGGTTTTCTGTACCCGTGTCGGCGATGACGCATACGGCGACAGACTTGCACGCATATATGCCGAAAACGGTATCGACTGCCGCTTCGTCAAGACCGACGAATCCGAGCAGACCGGACTTGCCGCCGTTATGGTGGAAAAGAACGGTCAGAACCGTATCATCGTTTATCCCGGCGCAAACAAAAACATTAAGGAATACGACGTGGAAGCGTCATTCCTCTGCCGTCCCGATTTCGTGCTTTCAAATCTTGAGATCCCGGAAAAGTCTGTGGTTTTCATTTCCAATCTCTGCAAGATACGCAATGTGCCGTTCATACTCGACTGCGGCGGTATCCCTCAGGGATTTGACCTCACCAAGATAGAAAAGCTGGAAATACTGTCGCCCAACGAAACCGAGACGTACCGTATGACCGGCATAATGCCGAACACCCTCGACGACTGTCTCAAAGCCTGTCTGAAATTATGCAGTATGACCGATGTGAAGTACGTCGTCCTCAAACGCGGAGAAAGAGGCTCGTATATATACGACGGCAAATACTGTCAGATCTGCGGTCCTTACGACGTGAGCGCGGTCGACTCCACCGCCGCAGGCGATGCGTTCACCGCGGCAATGGCAGTTGAGTATATGAGAAACGGCGGAGACATCTACGCCGCCTGCCGTTACGGAAACGCCGCCGGCGCTCTGACGGTCACAAAGCGCGGAGCGCTCACCTCTCTTCCGACAAGAAGCGAAGTCGAAGAATTTATGGCGAACAATACGCAGATATAATTTTTGCTTTTCAAAAAATCAAGAAGCTGCTGCATTCAGACGCAGAAAGCGTTTTCTCCGCCCCAAAGGTATATAACAATACTCCGAGATGGCGAAAAAACGTTTAGAAAAACATAAAACCCCATAATAATACAATTTCATTCTCAAAAAAATCGAGCCAACCGTGAACGGTCGAAACCGTCTGCGGTTGGCTGTTTAAATTTTTATTGCTCGTCGTTCACGGGATCCATAGCAAGGATCTCGATGGCTTCGCAGGTGAGAAGATCGAATTTGGCAAGTTCTTTTTCGTCTATCACGATTTCGGGATAGAAGCTCTTGATGTATTCGGTAAAGGCTTTTTCTCCGAGCGACGCATAAGCGTCGTCGTAGCGTTCGCGGTAATCGTCATCCGAAAATTCGCCTTTTCTGACAATGAACACCGCTTCATCGTTCGGAAAAACGCATATATCGCCTGCTTTTTCAAGCTTTGCGATCTCTTTTTCCATACTCTCGTCAAGCTCACCGGCGGTGAATATGACGTTTTTGCTGAGCTTACAGAAGGAGCTGAACTTTTCCGCGTCGTCAAAAGAGGTCTTCCCGCTTTTTACATCGGCAACGAAAGTATTTGCTTTTTCGGTTATGCTCTTTACGACGAGTTCGGATTCTATTTCGGTTTTGACTTTCGCGTAATCGGCATCCGTAAGAGGTGCGCGGTATATGACGTGGTAGCCGATATCGGTCTTTACGACGGAATATGAATCCTTTTCCATTTTGAAGGCTTCTTCTTCGAGGGAAGCAAGTCTGGGATCGAGGTCGCCTTTTCTGAACACGACGCCGTCCGTGCCTTTATCTTCGGAAAGATTCTTGATCGCGTCGTCAAGGGTGAGTTCGCCGTTTTGGAGCTTTGCAAGCACGTCTTCGGCTTTTGCCTTGTTGGCGGCAACCGCTTCTTCATCAAGAGGATTGCCGTTATTGATATTGATATTGTAGAAAAGAACGTGTCTTACGCTTGCGTAGGTGTCTTCAAAATACGCTTTTTTGTCTTCTTCGGTTATGGAGTCATCCGTAACGGGGACCGCGGAGCCGGTAGTTTCGTCCGTCGTATAGAACGGGAAATAGGCAACGTCTATTTTGGTGTAATTCTCGTTGAAATATGTCTTGACCGCGTCGTCGCTGATGCGCTGCGTGCCGTTTTCGCCGTAAAGAAATTCGTAAAGATCGTCCTGGAGAGCCATACCGTAAAGGTAATCGTGCATAATATCAATATCTGCGCCGTATTTGGCAAGCGTGATATTGAGGAATTCCTCACTTCCGGCAGTGTCGATCTGCTCTTTTATGTATTCGTCGATGCTGTCGAGCATTTCCTGATTGGTGAGCTTTATGCCGTTTTTGCGGCTGAGTTCCTTTACGACAAGAAACGCCTTTGCGGATTCGACTATCATATCGTAAGTGGAATCGACTACCTTTACCGTGTTGCCGTCATCGTCGGTATATTCGGATTTGAGGTAATCGTCGAAATCCACGATATCCGGCTGCTGCTGGTAATAGTAGTAATAATACGCCACATATTCTTCAAACGACTGCTTCATATACTGCTTCTGCGAAGACATCATATACGAAAACATATTGCTGCTGACCGACGATTCGCCGAAAGTCATTACCGCTTTGCCTTCAGATGCACAGGAAGCAAGCGTGATGACGGAGAGTGCCGTTATCAGCAGAAGTGACACGATTCTTTTGATCTTCATTAATATCTACCTCCGTAGGTAATAATTGCCGTATTTTTTATATTATACAACGCCTTGAATTGAAATTCTATGATATATTTGTTAATAATGCGGAATATTCGGTAAGAACGGTGCGGATTTTTTCGATCGGGTTTTCGCCGTATTTGAGTTTGTACGAGAAATACGGCTTGACCGACATCTTTGCGCCGAGCAGTCTGCCCTTCATCGACGGCACGCCGAGAAGTCCGAGCCATTTATCGCGCGAGTCTTCTTTGAGATAGAAAGATACCATAAGCCCCGTCTGGCTTATTTTGACTATATCGCAGCCGGACGCTATATTGCGGCAAAGCGAAACGTCCATAAGGTTTTCGACGGGTTTGGGGATATCCCCGAAACGGTCAACAAGCTCGTCAACGAGGTCGTCGCGGTCTGATTCGGATTCAAGCAGCGCGATCTTGCGGTAAAAGTCTATCCTCGTCTTGGATGACTCCACATAGTCGTCGGGAATGAACGCGTCGCAGATGATATCCACAAGGCAGTCTTTTCTGACAGCCGGAAGTATTCCCTTCTCTTCGTTGACGGCTTCTTCGAGTATCTTGACGTACAGATCGTAGCCTATCGCCTGCATATGTCCCGACTGCTCCGAGCCGAGCAGATTTCCCGCGCCTCTTATTTCAAGGTCGCGCATAGCTATCTTGAAGCCGGAGCCGAATTCGGTGAACTCGCTTATCGCTTCAAGACGCTTGGAGGCGTCCTCGGAAAGTATCGTATCGCGGCGGTAGGTGAAATAGGCGTAAGCCTTACGCGGCGATCTGCCGACACGTCCGCGTATCTGGTGCAGCTGCGAAAGCCCCATACGGTCTGCGTTTTCGATTATCAGCGTGTTCGCGTTCGGAACGTCAACACCCGTCTCGATTATCGTCGTGCAGACGAGAATATCTATTTCGCCGTTCACCATCGCCTGCCACACGGACGCAAGCTCGTCCTTTGACATCTGCCCGTGACCTATGGCGACTACCTTATCGGGGAACGCGGTCTGCAGCTCCTGCGCCTTTTTATATATGGAATCCACGAAATTGTGCAGGTAAAATACCTGTCCGCCGCGGCGAAGCTCACGGCGTATCGCTTCGTAAATTATGCCCGTGTCGTGTTCGAGAACGTAGCTCTGCACCGGCGCTCTGTCACGCGGGGCTTCTTCAAGCACGGACATATCGCGGATGCCGGTAAGCGCCATATTGAGCGTTCTCGGTATCGGCGTTGCGGTGAGCGTAAGCACGTCCACGTTCTTGGTGATCTCTTTGAGCGTTTCCTTGTGCTTTACGCCAAAACGCTGTTCCTCGTCAACGACGAGCAGTCCGAGGTCGCGGAAAACTATGTTTTTCTGCAATAATTTATGTGTTCCTACGACTATATCGACTTTCCCCGAAGCGATACGCGCAAGCGCGTCGTCGGTGTCTTTTTTGCTCACGAAGCGCGAGAGCATTTCCGTCTCGACCGGGAACTGTCTGAAACGCGAAAGTATCGTGCGGTAATGCTGGAGCGCGAGCAGCGTCGTCGGTACGAGGATCGCCGCCTGCTTGCCCTCCTGGACGCACTTGAACACGGCACGGAGCGCGACCTCCGTTTTGCCGAATCCCACGTCGCCGCAGAGCAGTCTGTCCATCGGGACGGGCTTTTCCATATCCGCTTTTATTTCGGCAGCGGCATCGAGCTGACCTTCGGTCTCGGTATACTCGAACATCGCTTCAAATTCTTCCTGATATTCGCCGTCGGGCATAAACGCATAGCCTTCGGTGTTCTTTCTTTCGGCGTAAAGCTTGATAAGGTCCTTTGCGATGTCCTTTGCGGCGGCTTTTGCCTTTGCCTTCGTACGCGCCCATTCCGACGTTCCCATACGCGAGAGCTTTACCGTTTTTTCCTCGCCTATGTACTTGCTTACGAGGTCGAGCTGTCCGCACGGAACGTAAAGCACGTCGCCGCCGGCATAGTTTATCTTTATGTAATCCTTTATCGCGCCTTCGACGGTGAGCTGTTTGATGCCGTCGTATACGCCTATCCCGTGGTTGGCGTGTACGACGTAGTCGCCGACAGCCAGATCGGAGTATGACGCGATCTTTTCCGCTTTTTTGAAGCGGTGAACGGTCGATTTTTTAACGGCAAACGCCCTTGCGGACGCATTTTCGCCCGTAGTGAGAAGCACGAAATTGGCTTTTTGCAGATCAAATCCGCCGAATTCGCTCCCCGGAGGCGCAACGGTTATATTCACGCAGCCTTCGACGATCTCGTTTTTGAAATAGACGGACGGCATATCGCGGCTTTCGAGAAGCGACGTGAGGTTTTCCCTTTCGGTCTCGCTGTATGTGACAAAAAGCACCTTTCTGCCCGCTTCGAGCCAATCCGAAAGCTCGTCGGTCAGCATATCGGCGCCGCCGTTCAGCGAGCCTACCGCTTTGGTGGAAAGCGTGAAACGCGAAGAGAAGTTGAACCGTGACGACTCCATAAAGTAGTCGAGTATCACTCCGCGCTTTGAGGAAAGCGAAACGAACGTGTCCTCGAACATACACACGTCGGAATAAGCGAACGACGTTCTGCCGGAATTGACAAGGCTTTCGAGCGTCTGATTGACCTGCCACGAAAATGCACGCGCCCTCTCGAACACCTTGCGGCTTTCGATGACTATGGTGAGCTTGGTGCCGACGTAATCAAAAAACGTGGCTTTTCTTGAATAAAGAAGCGAAAAATACTTGTCTCTGCCGCCCGGGAAGCGTCCGGCTGAAACGTTTTCTTTGTCGCGTTTCAATTCTTTTGCGATCTTTTCGTCCTTTGCGTCGGCAAGCAGCTCGTCTATCGCGTCCGAAACGGCTGACAGCGAATCGTCGCTGAACACGGTCTCACACACGGGGACGCAGGTATAGGAGTTTACGTTTTCTATCCGTCGCTGGGTGATGGTGTCGAATATGCCCATCGAATCCGGCTCGTCACCGAAAAAGTCGATACGGCACGGATAGTCCGACGACGGAGAAAATACGTCGATTATCCCGCCTCGGTGAGTGAACTGTCCCTTTCCCTCGACGGTATCGGCGAAAGAATAGCCCATATTCACGAGCTTTTTCGTTATTTCTGCCGGAGTGATGCGGCTGTTCAGCTTTATCGTAAGAAGCGAATCAATGAATTCCTCCGGCGGGATCGTATACTGCATCAGCGCATCGGGAACGGCTATGACGAACTTGCTCCCGTCGGTGACGACGGTGTTCAGCACGGCAAGACGTTCCTGCTCGAAATCCTTTGACGACGCGGTCATATCGTCGAAAATATAATCCCTTGCCGGAAGCACTATCGCTTCTTCGCCGAACGATTCAATTTCGTTTTTGAGCGAATACGCCTGCTTTTCGTCGGAAACGATGATAAGCGGTTTTTCGTTCACGTTCTCGGCAAAAGCGCAGCAGAAAAGGGGGCGTACCGACTCGCATACCCCGTTCACGAGTATCGGTGTCCGTCCCTCACGGTATTGTGCGGCAGCGTGACAAAACTCGCTGTCGTAATTTATCATATCCTTTAATATCTTCATTTCGGTCTTACGTTTAGTTGCATTTCTGCATCGCGTCTTCGATCTTTCCGTCCATCATAAGGCATAGCGCCTCGTATATCCCGTCGTAACGCGAAGCGATCTTCTCGATCTCGGACGGAGTGAACTTTGAAAGCACCCAGGAAGCAAGGTCGTATTCGGGATTCGGCTTGGCGCCGACGCCTATCTTGATGCGCGGAAAAGCGTCGCTGCCGAGACATTCGATGATGGAAGCAAGTCCCTTCTGACCGCCGGCACTGCCGGAACGTCTTATACGCACTCTGCCCACGTCGAGCGATATATCGTCGCTGATGACGATTATGTGGTCAACGGGGATGTTGTAATATCTTGCGGCGTCCGAAACCGCGACGCCGGACTTGTTCATATAGGTCTGCGGCTTCATAAGCATCACTTTTTTGTCGCCGATGACGCCCGTTCCGATCTTTGCGGAATGTTTGAGTCTGTTTATTTCTATCCCCGATTTCCCGCTTATGTAATCGATTGCGGAAAAGCCGGAATTGTGTCTGGTCTTGTCGTATTCGCTGCCCGGATTCCCAAGTCCGCAGACAAGGTAATCAACGGACGGCTTCTCTCTTTTGAAGAACATATACATCCTCCATATATGGTATAAAAAACTTTTCAGTATATTCTAAAACAATTTTTTCGTTTTGTCAACCGAAAAAGGTCGAAAATGTTGTTATTTCGAAAAAAGCGTGAATTCCCAAAGTAAATTCCACAGTGGAAACACGGTGGAAATAAGTATAAGAAATAAGCGGAAATAAGTGTAGGAAAAGAAAAAAGGAGCAAAAAAGCAGCATAAAGAAGGAAACA
>JAZUKE010000041.1:0-3259 GCA_045643125.1 Eubacteriales bacterium | reverse complement strand
CGGCAAAAAATACAATGAAAGGCAGGAATGTTTATGGCATTACAGCATTTATATTCGCGCGTACCCGCCAAAATGAGTCTGTTCAACAAAACGGACTGATATGATACTTTTGCACATTCGGACGGACTGTCTTTTGAAATAATCGAAAACGATTTGTCCGTTATATACGATAATAAGCCCAACAAAAACGAGACGCAGCTCATCCGCAACGGCACACTTCCGCCGCTGTACTGTCAGTTCACAACGTCCGACGGACAGCTTGTTCAGGGATGTATGAGCTTTATGCCCCTCGATTATACGGGCGAACGCAGCGCATACCTCGTTCATTCGCTCGTTATGACAAAGGATAAATTATGGATAATAAAATAATAATCAGAGAAGCGTCACCGGACGATGCCGAAAAGCTGATCGGTTTTTTCCGCCTTATCGGCGGAGAAAGCGACAACCTCTCTTTCGGTGCCGAAGGGATAGATGTCACTCCCGAACAGGAAAGAGCGTTCATCGAAAGTATCGCTTCCGACAGACATTCGGCGTTTTTTGTGGCTGTCAAAGACGGCGAGATCGTCGGCGACGTGAGCCTCAGCGGTTTTCCGAGACGTATGAGCCACCGTGCGGAGCTGAGCGTAGTCGTTGCAAAGCGGGAATGGCACAAAGGGATCGGCAGTCTGCTTATGCAGAAAGCGATACTCTACGCCACGGAAAACGATATCGAGCTGATAAGCCTTGACGTAAGACACGACAACGAAAACGCGATAAAGCTTTATGAAAAGTACGGTTTCATAAAAGTCGGTACTTTCCCCGCCTTTATGCGGATAAACGGCATCGACTGCGACGCGGATACGATGGTGCTTGATTTGAGGTAAGATAAACAAAATAAGGGGCTGCAGCTTTACTTTACTGCAGCCCTTTACTTTATTTGTTTGTATTTGCTTTTTACAGAGTTTTTTGGGCTTCAAGCTCTTTTTCTTCGACTTTTGCGGCAGGGACGACCGGCTCTGCGCCTTTCTGTCTGAGGGCAACGGCTTTGTTTATCATTCCGATAAGCGTTCCTTCGCCGTCTTTTTTCATAATGTTGTTTATGTCGCGTCCCTTGACGAAGGTGTTGAGTCTGTTTACCTTTTCTGCCTGTCTGTCGAGTTTTGCGGCTCCGTCTGCCGAGAAATCGCGCAGTCTTGCGGCAAATTCAAGGCGGGCTTTGCGCTGTGTCGAAGGAAGAAGGTTATATGCGCTCCACTCTTTGTTTTTGAGTCTTATGTACTCTGCGGAAGCGGTATTGACGGCAAGAAGCTTTTCTCTGAATTCGTCGGCGTTAAGATCGTTGTAACGTCTGTGTTCGCCTTCGCCGAGCAGGTCTTCGATCGCGCCTATCATCTGCTTGTATTCGGTGCTGTCGTCGTGCTTTTCTTTTCTGCCGCAGTTGCGGGTATTATAGAATCTGCGGATCTCTTCCTCCATAGCTTCTCTGCTGCCGCTGAAAACGTCTCTGCCGACTTCTCCTTTTTCGTTTATTTCGAGAGCCTTATTGAGTTTTTCGTTTTCTTCAAGCAGCTCGCGGTGAGCGGACGCAAAATCCTCGTATTTGTCGATGACTTTGCAGACTCTTTCGTAGCCGTTCTTTGCCGATTCGTAATTTCTCTTTACGCGGTCGTATTTGATGTTCAGTTCATCAATGGGAACGTACTGTTCGGCACATTCCTTGTCGATCGCGGCAGTCTTTGCATCGTATTCGGCGGTCTTATTGTCGCAGTCTTCTTTTTCTTTCAGAAGTTCGGCTCTGCGGGACTCGAATTCGCCGCTCTTTTTGGTGTAATAGTTGTTTCTGTCGATATCTTTGAGGATCTCGGCGTTTTCGTCTTCGAGTTCCCTGATCTTCTCGTTGTATGTTCTCTCACGGTCGAGGAACATCGTTTCGGCTTCGTCGTTCAGCACTTCGGTATTGCGGTATTCGCTGATCTCGTTATAGGCGGTCTCGATCGACTGAAGGTTGAATCTGACGATCTCGATATCGGCGCCTTTGAGTTCGGGATCCTTTTTGTCGGGCTCGAGCATAGAAGCGGCATCATCCTTGAGGCTCTTTATGCTCTTGTCGATGAGGTGATTGAGGTCGTAAGGATCAATGACGTTCTCGTCGATGCTTTTGGACATCGCTTCGCTCGGCTTGTATATCTCCTTATATCTTTCGATAAAGCCTTTCATCGCTTTGTAAAGAGCTATTCTGTTCTGCGCGTCGGGAGCGATCAGCTTATCGCCGTACGGCTCAAAGGTCTTGCCGTCGGTGACGCAGCGTCTCAGTTCATCGGGAGACATTTTGCCGAATCCGAGTTCGGTGACTTTCGCGTCGATATCGGCTTTGAGTGACACGAGTTCGTCCTGCTTATCGTGATTTGCGATGAATTTCTGTCTCTGTGCAATAACGATCCTCATTCCGGCGTCGTCGTTCTTGCCGGGGACCTGGTTTCTGTACTTTTCGATGGTGCGTTTGTCAATATCGATCTTCGAGCCTTTTTCGGCGCGTCTGTTGAGGATGTCGCTGAGCTTGGCGTTCACATCTTTGATCGACGCTTTGAATTCTTCGATCTTTTTGTTGTTTTCTTCGATTTTGCGCTTCTGATTCTGTTCGTAGATCTTTTCTTCTTTTACTCTTGCGTCGTTCTGCTTGATCTCTTCGTCGAGTTTTACGAGTTCTTCGGAGTCGATGACGTGTGAACGGCGAGAGTAGACGCCTCTTTCTTCATACAGCTGCACCTTTTCGGCAGTCTTGGCTGATTTGAAGTTCTGATATTCGGCGTTCAGTCTTTCAACGTAGCCGCCTTCGGTAAGAGCAAAATACTCTTCACCGTATTTCTTCATCTTCTCGTCGTATCCGTTCCTGTCGATAAGCATATCTTCGTAGGAATTATAGTTGATCTCCTCGTCAAAAGAAGCGAGCTTGCGGCTGTATTCCGTTCTCATTTCGCCGTAGGCGTTGACTTTTTCGGTGAGTCTTTCAAGGGACGCGTTGTTTTCCATTTCGCAAACGTCGGCGTTCAGGAATCCGAGTCTGCGTCCGATGCTCCATATAATGCGGGCTTTATCGTCTTTTTTGAAGACGTTGGTCATATCGCCAACTTCTTTTGCGTCGCCGTCGTTTACGAGAGGCATCGAATAAAGACGGAAATTGTCGAGAGTGTGAGAAACGACGTTCCAGTTTACGTTCAGCTTGTCTTCTTCCGCTTTCGGCTCGGCAAGCAGGACGTCGAAACTTTCGTTAAGGGTATCG
>JAZUKE010000040.1:0-1717 GCA_045643125.1 Eubacteriales bacterium | reverse complement strand
TTCCTACAACACGGCTGGCACATTCCTACCGACACGGTTCAAGGAAGACGATCCTTATCAACGCCAATAAGATCAACAGCGGCGATGAGGAGCTTGTCACCAATCGGTCGGACTTTGTTCTGGTCAAGGTGCCCGACAAGGCGACCGATAAGGACTGCAAGCGGCTTCGGACTGTCTGCGAGCGTGTTTTTTGTGAGGAGTACCTTTCCAGCGGAAAGGATCCGTACCGTGTTCAGGTGATCTCTCCCCTGCGGTGCAAAACCGAAGCATCGGTGGATGAACTGAATATCGCGTTGCAGAGGATCGCAAATCCGGAGGTATCCGCCGATGAGCAGATACAATTCGGCAAGGTCACATTCCGTAAAGGCGATAAGGTGATGCAGGTTTCCAATGACTACGATAAAGGCGTCTTTTACGGAGATACCGGAATCATCACGCTTGTGTCAACGGCAAAGAAACGCATTCGTGTTGATTTTCAGGGACTTATTGCTGATTATACGGAAGCGGAATTTGACCAGCTGAAGCACGCCTTTGCCACGACCGTACACAAGGCACAGGGCACAGAATTTCCCGTTGTCATCATGGTCGTGACGAATTTTCATTCGATGATGCTGCTCCGAAATCTGTTCTATACGGGCGTTACGAGAGCAAAGCAGAGAATTATTCTCATCGGTGATGATGAAGCGGTGCGGTATGCCATCCGAAACACCAAAGGCACAAAACGCCTGTCGGCACTGTGCCGGAAAATGAAAAAGCAAGCAGCTTAAATTATGAAGGAGATGTGATTATGAGTTCGGTATTAGATTCAGAAAAATGCGAGCATTGCGGCGGAATAGTCTCAACGGAGTATAATTGCAGAACAAACGAAAACTATAAGTTTTGCAATCGCTGTGGGTTTATTGAAAACTATGTGATTGTCCGTGATGAGGACGGAGAACCGGTTTTGGACAAAGACGGTTTGATGGAGTTTAAAACGGAAAGTCTTCCGGGGTTCGGCTGCCTTGCCTTTTATAAGAAAGGCGGCATAGGTGTTATCTACCCATTGGATAAACCCTATGATGAGTCCGCAAGGCAGGCGTTTTTTGCAGAACTGAATAACCCGCAGCTTGATCCCGACAGATGCTATTTTACCCGTTGGGATTTTGATACAAACCGGGTCGTTTCGGTTTACGGGAACATTCCTCCGACTTATGATGAGGCAATGGAAGAATCCGAAGAAGCGGAAGATCCCGAATAAAACAAGACCGGCACGCTTTTGGGCGTGCCGGTTGCTACATACCTTTGCTACTTTTCTTGATTTGGCGTGTTTTTTCTCCCATATAAATAACACCAATATTTTATTTATGAAGGAGTGTTTCAACATGACAAACAAGCAAAAGTGGGATATAGCTTTGCAGGAGTATATCCACGAAAGCGATATTCTGGAAAAAGCAAGAGCGTTATTCGTTTATCCCTATACCAAGCTTTCATCCGTCGAGAAAAACGAAGTGACTCACGAAAAACTGTTCTGTCCTTATTGTTTTGAAAAGTTCAACTATAAATACAGAACGGACAGGAGACCGTATGACGAAAAAATCGTATGTCCGAATTGCAAGCATGAATACGGGCAGAATTATTCCCACAGCGGAACAATGTACCCGACACGAATCGAATTTGCAGGCGATTATGATTCCAAAGACAGACTGTATTATGGTCACCTCTAAAAATTCAATCGCGG
>JAZUKE010000039.1:0-8940 GCA_045643125.1 Eubacteriales bacterium | reverse complement strand
GTTATCTCAGCCATTGACGTTCCGGTATACCACTTCGTCTTCTGAGTGCGTATGCCGTCTGCGTTATATTGGTAAGAATAGGTATAATTGCCTTTGACAAGCGAATTAAGCTGTCTGCCATCCCATGTGACGTTGGTTATGCCGTCTCTCCAGTTAAGGGGATTACCTATCGCATCGTATGTGATCGTTGTGCCGTTGTACGATGTAAGCAGGTCGCCCCAAGCTCCGTTTGAATAGCCGTAATTTACCACTTCGTAAGACGGATCACAGCCTATCAACGATCTGTACTGGAACGTTGGACACCCTGCCCAATAATCGAAGACATGACGTGCCGTGATGTTGCCGGCGTTATCATAGTCAAACAGCGTGGTTTTGCCTTCTTCAACATTGTCTTCGCGTACAAGTTGGTTCAGCGAATCATATTCGTAGGCATAGAGAAGCGAACCGTTTTTGCTGACGGTTAGTATATTGCCGAGAGAATCGTAAGTGTAGGAATACGTTGCGGTGGTTGACGAATTCTTTTTGAACGTCAGCGTAGATACGAGCGGGGTGGTATACTGCGTATTTCCGGATGTATAACCGTAATATCCGTAAACTTCACTTATACTGCTGCTTGCCGAAAACGTAATGCTCTTGTTCGTCAGTCTGTCAAGGTTGTCATAAGTGTAATTTGTTGCTACGTTGTTGACGTTCAGACTTCTTACGAGATTGGAATCGGGCTTATACGTTAAATTGTACGATATAGTCTTGTCGCCGATAACGTAGCTCGATCTGTCCGCCCTGCCGTATTCGTCGTAGATGTTCTCTACGCCAAGCGTCTTTACACCGTTGGAATCGGTCTGCCACGCGCGGATAAGCCTGCCGAGTCCGTCGTATTCGTAGGTGTGGGTAACGTTTGCTTTGGCGTCGACGCACTTTGCGATCTGGCCGTTAGCGTCGTATGTGAGCGTGTACGTTACAACGTTATTATACTTCACCGAGATCAGTCTGTCAAGATGGTCGTATTTGTGATCGTCTGAAGTGCGTTTGCGGAGTTATACGTAAACTCAATCTGTTGCGCGGCGGATGCGTTTTTCGGGGTGCAGGTTATCGACGTGAGTCTGCCGCTCGTATATTCGAAATTCCTGACGTTGCCGAAAGCGTCGTCCATTTTCACAAGTCTTCCGTCAGAATCGAAATATTTGCAGTTCCCGTAATCGTCTTTAAGCAGATATTTATACGTATACGTTCCCGTTGAAACAGTGAGATACAGCGGGTATCCGTCTTCGTTGAGATGTACCCCGTTAACCGTACCGGGCAGGAAATACAATTCGGTACCGTCCGCGTCGTTGTATACGTACCAGTCTTGATTATCAAGAGTTATTTTGGCTATGGTCTCCTGAACGCTCAGTTTCCAGCCTTTGCCGATCTTCATGTTGGAAAAGTCTGCTGTTAGAATATCGTCGCAGGACGTGAATTCGTTTTCAGACATAAAGCTGTTATACACATGACTTATTCCCACAGGGAGGATATTTCCCTTGGTTGCGGTGTCATCGCGAACGAAAACGAGGTTTCCGTTGTAGAAATTAACGTTCCCGGAGCCCGTATTTCCGGCACTGTGAGACGCAAATTGCCAAATGCCTTCAAGTCCTTTTGTATCGCGGTACGACACGATGAACATCGGGTGAGTATCATTATTATTGGAATTGTTAGCGGTCGAAAAAGAAACGTAACCGCTGCCGGAAACAGGCTTCAGCGCAAGCCCGTATTGACGCATCATATCATCCGGATCATTATACCACTCGATCATGGCTTTGGTTATATCCAAAGTATAATCAGTGACCGAAGAGCTGACGTTTATATAGTCGATGACCGTGGTATCGCAAGCTGGCACGGCACCCGCGATCTCATACGATGCCCAATCTTCAAGCAGCTGGTACGCTCCTACAATAAGATCGGTGCCGTTTGTTCCTGTTTTCCTTAAATTCAGTTGTGCATACGTAATGTTTGCAGTCTTGGGGATAGGCAGAAGACCGGTATTCGTTCCCACGGCGTTTGCAATACCGATAAGCGCTACGTTCTCATACCCATTGCGAGTGCCAACGTTCATCCAAGCCCAACTACCGTGGTTTTCATTATGACCTATTTCAATAAACGTATCCTTAATGCGTCCGCCTGTGTACTGAGTCTGATACTTTACGATCGTAGGATCTATCGTTACCGGGAACGCTCTTTCATCAGCGTTTATCCATTCCGGATCAGCTGTCACGTCAAAACGATATACGCCTTCCGATTCTTCTTTTATCGAATAGAAAACGTTATTGCTTGCGTTTCCGGCTGCATCGTACATATATCCATTGGGAATATTTGACATTTCAAATAAGTTCTTGCATGAAAGCCTCCTGTAAACTGCCGTATTGCAATAAATAAAACCAAAAATATCAAAGATTCAAAGAATTTTCGGATCAAAATACTTAACGCAAGAATTATTGATACACTTACTACAAAAGAGAGTAACAGCTCGAAACCGTATATGTATATCGCTTCAAACTCTTTTTGAATGATACCAGATATAATCAGTTTTCGGCTTAACAGAACAGATAGCTTATTGTTCATGTTTCGTCCCCCTCTTCAGCGAGGACATTTTATCATAAAAATCAAGAGTTTACAAAATTTGGGATATATTGCTTGAATTTGGGATAAAATGCATTAACATTGTTTGAAATAGATACCAACCCAAAGAGCCGGACATTATGAAGAAATTCGCACATTAAGGCGGAGAAAAGGCTGTTGTTTGATCACGTACAACAGCCTTTAACCTTTTCCTTATTCTATTTTCAAATTCATTTTTCAAAAGTTACATATTGCTGTATTTTTATACTTACTGCTCTGCACACTCTAAAAAAGTCGATACTTTCCCCCATTTGTTGCTTGATAAACCTCCATTTGTTGCCTGATAAAACAGTGTATTGATTTTTCAATACAAATGTGTTACTATAAAAAAATAAAGGAGGCCGAGTGAAATGTTATCTTTCGGTATTTGCGATGATAACCTCCATTTTGCTGCAGTTTTAATGAAAAAACTTCATGAGCTCTGTGCGCTCCATTTGCCAGAAAGAGTCGATTGCCGTATATTACCATCTTTCGGTTGTGCCGACGACGTGATGACTTTCATGAAATCTCAACAAATAAACGTCCTGTTTTTGGATATTGATATGCCTAAAGTAAACGGATTTCGGTTGGCAGAACACATATCGGCAAACTATCCGGAAACAATTATTATTTTTGTTTCGTCATACGAAGATTTTGTGTTCAGTTCTTTTGAATATTCACCTTTCCGCTTTTTGAGAAAATCTCATCTTACGGAAGAACTTCCTCTGACATTCAAAAAAGTCATAGACAAATGTCTTCTTGAAAAAGAAACGCTTTCATTTGTTTCAACCGACGGCGAACAACTGTTGCGGGCAAAAGACATCATTTTGTTTGAGGCGCAGAAGAACTATTACGTTGTAAAAACCACATCTCCGACATCGTATAAATGTCGCGGAACTCTTGGATCGGTCGAAGAATCTGTGAAGAATTTTGATTTTTACAGAGTAAACTCATCTTATATCATAAACCTTGAACATATGGCGAAAGTCGAAAATGACTTTGTTACAATGAAAACGGGTGAGGTCATAAGTATAAGTCGAAACAAATCGACTTTGTTCAAATCGGAATATATGCAGTACTTACGCAGGAGGATCACAAAATGATAAACAATTTGTTCGAATACGGTGCATCGCTGTTTGACAGCATTCTCGTAGTTTATTTCATTACAAAATTCAACCATAAAAGTTTCAAAAACAATATTTTCTGGCTGCCTGCCGTAATCGTTATTTTTGCCTATACGGTTTTCAGCGATAAATTTTTACCCGGTTTCAATACACTTTCGACTCTTTTGTTCCTGCTTCTGTATATCATCTATGCGCTTCTCATATCCGGAAAGAAGCGGATCCGCGCCGTGCTTTCGGCGTTCGCTTTCGAAATCATCCTCGTTCTTCTCAGCAGTGCAATATATATGCTCGTTTCGATGATAGTAAACGATTTCGATTCGGCGATACAAGGCTCCGACAACTACGTCCGCATTATTTATCTGGTCGTTCACAAGGTTGCTTTGTTTGCCGTATCAAAACTCGTTTTGTACGTTTTCAAAGCTGATGAAACATTGGATGTTAAAAACGGACTTTTAAGCTTTGGATTTTCAGTTACGACGATTATCGGTCTTGCTTCCGCGATGTATATATCAGCGATTGCAAATGACGGACGCGCACAGCTCCTTGTCTTTATAATCACATTGGCTTTTATCTGCGTAAACGCGCTTCTTTATATTCTTATCAACCAGCTTTTGAAATTGCAGGAAAATAAATTCAAAGTCAAGCTACTCGAGGACAGACTTGCTTTTGAACACGATAAATATAACGATGCTTCGAAAGTTTGGAACGAAACACGAAAATTCCAGCATGACATAAAACAGCATTTCACCGTAATAAAAGGATACCTTGACGGCGGCGAATATGACGACTGCAAAGCGTATATGCAAAAACTCGTTCCCGACGAGCGTGCAAACAGAATAACCGGATCCGATAATAAGGTGCTCGATTATCTCATAAATACAAAATTGGGGAATCTCAATGACACCGAAATAACGGTTTCGGGATCTGTCGGTGATCTTTCCGACATAGACGACCTCGATCTTGCATCGCTTCTCGGCAACATATTGGATAACGCCGTAGAAGCCACCGCAAACGCAAACAAAAAACGAATTGAACTGATATTTTTTAAGGAAAATTCCAGCCGTGTCATTATTTGCAAAAATATGATTGCTTCTTCCGTATTAAAAACAAACAAAGAGCTGAAATCGACAAAAAGCAGAGACGGAATGCACGGATACGGAACATCTATCATCGCAAAAATTGTTGAAAAATATCATGGGTTGGTCGAATACTTTGAGGATGACGGTATGTTCGGGGTTCAGCTGGTTTTTCCGGATAAGCGTCAAGTCGTCACCGATAATGCTCCGCTATAAGCATTCTCTTCCTCACAAACTCCCCGTACTCATTATCCGGAACAAAATCCGGAATTGCGTATGATCCGATATACGGCGTTGCTGCATCTTTCACGGATACAGATTCTCCGATGCTTTGACAAACTTCGGATATTCCAGTTTCCTTTCCCGTAAATGCTTTATCGAATCCCGATAACGGAGCAATGCCTTGCATCTGCATCCGATCGTCGTAAAGGAATCCCCAACTTTCGGATGATCGGCTTCCGTTCCCGATCAGAATTTGTTTCCAAATATTCTAAAAAACAGCGGAGCCGAAGCCCCGCTTTGTATTTTGCTAATGTGCGTATCAACGAGATTCTTCCTCGATTTCGTACAAATCCCGGCACTCTTCGTCTAAAGTCGGGTTATGTTGCGTGTATGCAGTAATTCTTGCAGTTCCCTTTCTTCGTCGTCTGTCTCATACTGATACCTTTCGACAATGATGTGTTTGAGATATTTTTCGCATATTTCCTGAGCGTCTGCAGCCATTCCCCAAAATACATCGCCGGATAAATACTCTTTCTCAAATCTTTCGAAATCGTTATCTGCGTATGATTTATAAGTCAATTTTCCCACAATACCTTCCCATCCTTTCTGATTGCTCGAACAAATGTCGAATGACCGTTTTTGAATTCCTCTTCTGACATAAAATGCAAATCGATGTCCGCCAATCCTTGGTGCCATATATTCGTCTTCAAATCCCGCATAGGTTCAAGATTGTTATGGGATATATCTTCCAGTACAACAAGAATATCGACATCGCTTCTATATTTCGCGTCTTCTCTTGCACAACTGCCGTACAAAACAATTTGTCTCACGCCTTCTAAAGACGATTCTTTGATTTTTTTCACAGATTCTGAAATAGTTTTTTTGTGAACATCAAAAATACCTTTATTCGATGATACGGTTTTTCCCAAAGCATCTTTCTCCTTTCTATTGTGAGTGTATTCGATATTCTGCCCATAATACAAAAGTATTGCCGTGAACTACTCGGATACAAGTAACCGAGAATTCCAGTCGGTTCACTTAAAGCTTTTCGTACAGAACGACCCCTTTACGGTTGATTTCATTTTTCAGTAATTCGCTTTTTGTGCTGTTCAAATGGATTACATCAACGTCCGAATTAACGCCTATATATATCGTGTGCGCAATCTCTAAAAATTCGTCAGAGGTAATATCGGCATCAATGGCAACATCAATATCGCTATCAATTCCGCAGTTTCGCGTTACAGCGCTGCCAAAAATAATTATTCGACGGATTCTTTCGTCGTTTTCAAGCAATGCCAGCAACTGCGATACGGCTCTCTGCTTTGATGGAAAGACATGCCGTAACCGTTCATCCCCGGCAACTATCAACGGAAACGTATTGTACAATGCCAGCGCCCCTTTCTTGCAAAAGAAGGACGGTATCTCTTGCTGAGATTCGTCCTCCAAAGTCTTATATATATATTATTTTACACAAATTTTTTTGTTTGTCAATAGAAGTGCTATTTTTCTCTCCAGCGCCATTTTTTTTGCTGCTCGCGAACTTTTGCCATAACATCTTCTCTTGTGACTACCTTGCGGTTTTCATTAACGCTGCTGCGAAGAAAATCGTAAATAACGATCCCGTATTCGTTCATTATCTGACGAAGTTCTTCTTCTCCGCCTTCATAAAGAACCGCATACTGTTTGAATTCCTCTTCGCTGAACAAATATACTGCGTGCGTGTTTCCTTCTCTGCCGACCTGAGTCACTTTGATAGTCTGCTGTCCGGCAGATATATCCGCTTCGGGAATCTCCGACTCGACTTTCTGCGTTTCAAGAATCTTCAGATCTTCAATAACGGTTTCAGTCTTCTCAACAACGTTTTCAGCACTTTCGATAACGGATACGGACGCACAGCTTTCCTGCACTTTGTCACCTGATTCGGTATGATGACATTTATCAATATCCTGTCCTTCGATGATCGTATCAGCTATGTCCTTGACTGCTTCAGACGCTGCCTGTTCGATCTTTGCGGCGCATTGCGTATCAGCGCCGTGATCGCATTTTTGCTCATCTGAAGCGGGCGTAGATGTTTCTGCATCGATTTGAGAATGTGTTATTGATTCGGTTGTCGGATTTTCTGTAATCATGCCCGGGTCCTCACTTTTTTGTATACGTTGAACGTCTTTTTGTACGGAGTCGGATTGTGTGGAAATGTCTTCGGTTATAGCAGGCGGAACTCCGGCATCCGATTCTAACTTGCCGGTAATTTGCTGACTGTGACTGATTTCATCAATTTTCCTGCTTTCTGACTCTGTTTCTGCCTTATTATCCGGCTTTACTTCACCATTATCGCTGTATTCTGACTTGCCTGTAACTTGCTCGGGGATGCGAAGTTCTGATGATTCGGCATTTGCAGAGTTCTTTTTGGATATCATATCGATCACAACCGATACCACAGGGCCGGAATGCGATGTCGAGTGATAAGGTTCCATTGGAGGGATAGTGTCTTTCAGGGGGCGCTCTGAGAAGGGCGTCGTTTCTGCCGACATCTGAGTACAGGATTCTGATTGAACGCTGTCAGCATTTCATTTTTGCCCTTATCAGGCTTTTTATTTTTTGTTTTCCCTTATCGGGTGGTTAAATAAAAGCGCGGCCACAAAATCAATTATGGTCGCGCCTTTTTTTGCTTCTTAAAAAGCTGTTAAATTATTTCGTACTGATCCGTTTCCGGGATCAGGCTCAGGGACGATGATACTCCGTCCCAAATCATGTGTACGTTCCCTCCGTCATCAACGTAATCGACGGTTCCGGTGGTGTTGTCCGGGATGGGATATGGATCATCCATGTGGATGAGTCGTATCCGTGTTCCGGGAGTAAGAGATGACTCTTTCACACAGCCACCGCCTTCAGCACCGTTCGGACATAACTGTCACATCCGGTGTCGTTGATTCGGTCAGGACCGCATCTGGTTCTGTAGCGAATATACGGCATTCTTCGATTCAGATTCCCGCTATCTTGTTTCGCGTCTTTACAGCTTATAACGACATTGTCGGTCTTTCTGCCTTTGATGAAGATCGGCGTAATTTTGATAGTGCCGCCCACATAATCTTCGAGACTTTCCTAAGTCAGTTCCATATCGACCAATTGTGCATTTTTTTTGATTTTTGCGCATATAACAATCATAATAATTTCCTCCCGATTTGTTTTTTCATATATAGTTATGACAGATGGCATGTTTTTACACACAATACCGCCGAATACAAAAGTGTAATTTCAGCTTCAAATAAAATATGAAAAGTGTATTTTATTTGAATGATTTCTATTGAAAAGTGTAAGAATATATGCTATAATAGGTGCGAACAATGCAGATGGGAGAGAACACTATGCTTTATCGAAAAATAGAATCGTTTATCAGAAACCATTTGGAGTCAAAGAACAACAAAATTCTTTGGATTGAAGGAGCCCGCCAGATAGGAAAAACCTATATTATCCGCAAGGTATCCAAGGAGTTGTTTCCTAATTACATCGAAATCAACTTTGTTACGGATGCTGCCGGGGCTAAGATCTTTGAAAACGTCAGGTCGGTTGAAGACTTCTATTTCGCTCTCAGCACCGTCGCCGGTGATAAGATGAAGGACAGAAACAGTACCATCGTTTTTCTTGATGAGATACAGGAATACCCTCAGTTCATCACCTTGCTGAAATTTCTGAGAGAAGACAACCGTTTCGAGTATATTGCGAGCGGTTCTCTGCTTGGTGTCACGCTTGCAGAAACCACATCAATTCCAATCGGCTCTGTTCTTCACAAGAGAATGTTCCAGCTTGACTTTGAGGAATTTCTGATCGCAAACGGTTTTTCACAGTCGGCAATCGACTCTCTGGAAGAAAAATTCCGCTCCAAGACT
>JAZUKE010000038.1:0-5612 GCA_045643125.1 Eubacteriales bacterium | reverse complement strand
CGGCGGCAGTCGGTCTTAAGCTTTCCGATACGCTCAAAAAGGCGTGCTTTGTTGACGATATCGAAGGACTTGACGATTCACCGCTTGCCTGCGCTTACGCAAGAGCAAGAGGCACCGACCGTATGTGCTCTTTCGGAGATTGGGTAGCGCTTTCCGATACCTGTGACGTAACTACCGCAAAAATGATAAAACGCGAAGTCTCCGACGGTGTTATCGCTTCCGATTATGAGCCCGAAGCGCTTGAAATTCTCAAATCCAAGAGAAAAGGCACTTACAACATCGTAAAGATCGACAAGGATTACGTTCCCGAAGAGAAGGAACGCAAGCAGGTGTTCGGCATTACGTTTGAGCAGGGAAGAAACAATTTCAAAATCAACAAGGAACTGCTTTCCAATATCGTAACCGAAAACAAAGACCTTCCCGAATCCGCAGTACGCGACCTCATCATTTCGCTCATTACCCTTAAATATACGCAGTCCAACTCCGTATGCTACGCGGTTGACGGTCAGGCTATCGGCGTAGGCGCAGGTCAGCAGAGCCGCATCCACTGCACTCGTCTTGCAGGCTCAAAGGCTGATACCTGGTCCCTCCGTCAGGCTGATAAAGTAATAAATCTTCCTTTCAGAGACGATATCGGTCGTCCCGACCGCGACAACGTGATAGACGGCTACATCAACCAGAACGAAGAAGACGTCTGCGCCGACGGTATATGGCAGAAATACTTTACCTCAAAGCCCGAATACTTCACCAAAGAAGAACAGAAAGAATATCTTTCAACCAAATGTGACGTTGCACTCGGTTCCGATGCTTTCTTCCCGTTTTCCGATAACATCGAACGCGCGTACAGAAGCGGCGTAAAATACGTTGCCGAACCGGGTGGATCCATACGCGACGACGCGGTCATCGACTGCTGCAACAAATACGGTATGGTATTGTCCTTCACCGGTATGCGTCTCTTCCATCATTGATAAAGCTATGAAGATACTTGTTGTAGGCGGCGGCGGACGCGAACACGCCATAATCAAAAAAATAAAAGAGAATAAAAACGTTGAAAAGATATACGCGCTTCCCGGCAACGGCGGAATAGCCAAAGACGCCGAATGTGTCCCCATAAAAGCCGTTGATATTGATTCCGTCGTCGATTTTGCGGTAAATAACGGTATCGACTTTGCCGTTGTGGCACCGGACGATCCTCTCGTACTCGGCTGCGTTGACAGACTCGAAGAAAAGGGGATCCCCTGCTTCGGTCCGCGTGCTAACGCCGCGATAATCGAGGGAAGCAAAGTCTTTTCAAAAAATCTTATGAAAAAATACGGCATACCGACAGCCGGATACGAGGTTTTCGATAATGCCGCATCAGCGCTCGAATATGTAAAAAAATGTCCGCTCCCGACAGTCATCAAGGCTGACGGTCTCGCGCTCGGAAAAGGCGTTATAATCGCCTCAACGCGGTCTGACGCCGAAAACGCCGTCGTTTCGATTATGAAAGACAAGCAGTTCGGCAAAAGCGGCGATAAAATAGTCATCGAAGAATTCCTTACGGGTCCCGAAGTATCCGTTCTTTCGTTCACCGACGGTAAAACCGTAGTCCCGATGGTATCTTCGATGGATCATAAACGCGCACACGACAATGACGAAGGTCTCAATACCGGCGGTATGGGAACTGTTGCCCCCAATCCCTATTACACCAAAGCCATTGCCGACGAATGTATGGAAAGGATCTTTCTTCCTACGATACGCGCAATGAAAAACGAGGGAAGGACTTTTAAGGGATGCCTTTATTTCGGGCTTATGCTTACGCCTAACGGTCCAAAAGTCATCGAATACAACTGCCGCTTCGGTGATCCCGAAACGCAGGTCGTGCTTCCGCTTCTGAAAAGCGATCTGCTTGACATTATGATCGCGGTGAGCGAAGAGAGACTTTCCGAATGTAAAGTCGAATTTTCCGATAAGTACGCTTCCTGCGTCATAATGGCATCTGACGGCTACCCGCAGAGCTATGAAAAAGGCTTTGAGATCAACATTCCCGAAGACACGGCTGCTCACGTATATGTTGCGGGAGCATCTCTCAAAGACGGCAAGCTCGTCACGTCCGGCGGACGTGTTCTCGGCGTTACTGCCGTCGGCGACACGCTTTTGGAATCCCTTGAAACAGTTTATAAACGTGTGGAACGGATAACGTTTGCAAATTCGTTCTGCCGTCACGATATCGGCGCAAAGGCGCTTAAAGCAACGGAGGCTTGAATGGTATATCGTATTTACGTTGAAAAGAAAAAAGAAATGGCAGAAGAAGCCCGTACTCTTTTTGCCGATGCAAAAAATCTTCTCGGAATCTCGTCTCTCAAAGACGTGCGTATAATAAACAGATACGACGCGGAAAACATAACGAAACAGATCTTTGACTATGCCGTTAAAACCGTATTTTCCGAACCGCAGCTTGATAATGCGTCCGAAAAGATCGACACCGAAAATGCGGTCGTGTTCGCTGTGGAATATCTGCCCGGACAATTCGATCAGCGTGCCGATTCGGCGTCGCAGTGCATACAGATCATATCCGAGGGCGAGCGCCCCATAATAAGAAGCGCCAAGGTGTATGTGCTTTACGGCGATCTTGACGCAAAAGAGATCGACGAGATCAAAAAGTACGTCATCAATCCCGTGGAATCGCGTGAAGCGTCGCTTGAAAAGCCCGAAACGCTCAAAACCGATTACGTCATTCCCACTACCGTAAAGACTCTCGACGGTTTCCGCTCACTCACAAGAGAACAGCTTGCCGAATTCATTAAGAATTACGGTCTTGCTATGGATATCGACGATATTTCTTTCTGCCGCAGTTATTTTGAAAAAGAAAACCGCGATCCGACTATCACCGAAATAAAGATGATAGATACTTATTGGTCGGATCATTGCAGACATACGACTTTCCTCACCATAATCGACGACGTGGAATTTGAAGATACTCTCGTTCAAAAGACGTTTGAGGAATACAAGGCTCTGCGCGCTTCTCTCGGCAGAACGAAGCCGATGTGCCTTATGGATATCGCAACTATCGCCGTAAAGGCGCTTAAAAAGCAGCGCAAACTCGAAAAACTCGACGAATCCGAAGAAATAAACGCCTGCACCGTCAAAATGGATATAGAAGTTGACGGCGAAAAACAGCCGTGGCTGCTGCTTTTCAAAAACGAAACGCACAATCACCCGACGGAGATCGAGCCGTTCGGCGGAGCCGCGACCTGCATCGGCGGAGCGATACGCGATCCGCTTTCGGGACGTTCTTACGTTTACGGCGCGATGCGCCTTACCGGGGCTGCCGATCCTACCGTTCCCGTCAAGGACACGATACCGGGCAAACTGCCGCAGCGTAAGCTCGTCACGACGGCAGCGGCAGGCTATTCGTCTTACGGCAACCAGATAGGACTTGCCACGGGCATAGTTGACGAGATCTATCATCCCGGCTATGCCGCAAAACGTATGGAGATCGGTGCCGTAATAGCGGCAGCACCTGCCGAAAACGTCCGCCGTGAAGTGCCGTGTCCGGGTGACGCGGTCATCCTTCTCGGAGGAAGCACCGGACGCGACGGTATAGGCGGTGCAACCGGATCTTCAAAAGCGCACAACGCACATTCTGTCGAAAACTGCGGTGCCGAAGTTCAGAAGGGAAATGCACCCGAAGAACGCAAGCTGCAGCGTCTTTTCAGAAACAAGACCGCGTGCCGTATGATAAAGAGATGCAACGATTTCGGCGCAGGCGGCGTTTCCGTTGCCATAGGCGAACTTGCGGACGGTCTGCATATCGATCTGAATAAAGTACCCAAAAAGTACGAAGGACTTGACGGAACCGAACTTGCCATCTCCGAATCGCAGGAAAGAATGGCGGTCGTCGTCGAAGACAAAGACGTGGGCGCTTTTCTTGCCATTGCCGAAAGCGAAAACCTGCAAGCCTGCAAGGTCGCTTACGTTACGGAAGAACCGCGTCTCGTTATGGAATGGAACGGTAACGTCATCGTTGATATCAGCCGTGAATTCCTCAATTCCAACGGCGCCGAAAAGCATATAAAGATCAAAGCGACTCCTGCCGTTGTCGTCAAAAACAAAACTACCGGCACTTTTGCCGGCAATATGCTCAGAATGTCCGCCGATCTGAATATCTGCTCAAAACGCGGACTTTCCGAAAGATTCGATTCCACCATCGGAGCGGGTACTGTGCTTATGCCTTTCGGCGGCAAAAATCAGCTTACTCCGATACAGGCAATGGTACAGAAGATCAGCGTCGAGAAAAAGCACACCGACGACTGCTCGCTGATGGCTTGGGGTTACGATCCGTTCGTGTCCGAGCAAAGCCCGTATCACGGCGCGTATATTTCGGTAATAAATTCCGTCTGCAAGCTCATTGCGACGGGTGCGGAATTCAAGGATGTTTATCTTACGTTCCAGGAATATTTTGAAAAACCGGGCAGCGATGCAAAACGCTGGGGTAAGCCGTTTTCGGCACTTCTCGGTGCTTTCAAAGCGCAGATGGAACTCGGCATCGGCGCCATCGGCGGCAAGGATTCAATGAGCGGCTCGTTTGAAAAACTCGACGTACCCCCTACCCTTGTTTCGTTTGCCGTCACGACCGAAAAAGTCAGTTCCGTCGTTTCTCCCGAATTCAAAAAGGCGGAAAACAAAGTTATAATGCTTTCCCCCGAATATGACGAAAACGGACTTCCGATCACCAAATCGCTCATAGGCGTTTTCGATAAAGTGACGTCGCTTCTGAAAAGCGGCAAAGCCGTTTCGTGTTATACCGTCTGTATGGGCGGAATTGCCGAAGCCGTGATGAAAATGTCATTCGGCAACGGATTCGGTTTTGAATTCGATCCCTCTTTGAGCATCGGAAAGCTGTTCGGCAGAGCCTACGGCTCGTTCATACTCGAAGTGACTGACGATATAAACGACGGAGAAAACATAGGCAAAGTCACGTCAGACGGATATTTCGTATATGCAGACGAAGCCGTCTCCGTAAACGCAGTGCTTGATTCGTATGAAAGCAAACTCGAAGACGTCTACCGCTGCAATATCGAAGACGCTCCGACGAAGGTCGAAAATTTCTCGTACAACTCCGAAAAACGCATTTCTCCTGCAGTCAAGTCGGCGCGTCCAAAGGTGCTTATCCCCGCATTCCCGGGAACGAACTGCGAATACGACAGCGCCAAAGCGGTACTTGACGCAGGTGCCGAGCCGGAAATTTTCGTTATAAACAACCTCACCTCCGACGGGATACACCGCAGCGTCGAACAGTTCTCCGCATCTCTGAAAAAGTCGCAGATGATCTTTATACCCGGAGGGTTCTCCGGCGGCGACGAGCCTGACGGCAGCGGAAAGTTCATTACCGCATTCTTCCGCAATGCTATGATAAAGGAATGTGTCGAAAACCTGCTTGAAAACAGAGACGGGCTTATCTGCGGTATATGCAACGGATTTCAGGCGCTTATAAAGCTCGGGCTCGTTCCTTACGGCAGGATAGTCGATACCGACGAAAACTCGCCGACACTTACGTTCAATACCATCGCACGCCACCAGTCGCGCATAGTCAGAACGCGGATCGCTTCAAACAAGTCTCCGTGGCTTGC
>JAZUKE010000037.1:0-44056 GCA_045643125.1 Eubacteriales bacterium | reverse complement strand
AATAGACAACCTTAATAGCCGTCCGTCTGTTTTTATATTTGTCTGTAATAATCAGGAGGATATTTTCAATGAAAAAGTTCAGATCCGCTGTCATTGGCTGCGGCAATATTTTCCCAATGCACGCAGTTTCGATCACCAGATGCGAAAACGCAGAGCTTGTAGCAGTCTGCGACGTAAAAGAAGAAAGAGCAAAAGCCAAAGCCGCCGAATTCGGCGTAAAATATTATACCGATTACAAAGAGATGATCGAAAAAGAAAATCTCGACGTAGTCCATCTCTGCCTCCCCCACTATCTCCACCCGATCGTAGCTATCTACGCTATGGAACACGGCGTGAACGTACTTACCGAAAAGCCTATGGCTATCGAGCTTAAGGACGCAAAAGCGATGATCGACACCGCGAAAAAGACCGGCAAGTTCCTCGGCTGTATTTTCCAGAACCACTACAACGAAGGCACTCTCCTTGTCAAAGACCTCAAGGAAAAGGGACTTCTCGGCAAGATCAAAGCCGCGAAATGCGCCGTTACCTGGGACAGATCCGACAAATACTACACCTCCAGCGATTGGAAGGGCACCTGGGACAAGGAAGGCGGCGGCGTCATCATCGACCAAGCCATCCACACCCTCGATATGCTCCGTTATATAATCGACGAAGACATTGAATTCGTCGATGCAACCATCGCAAACAGAGGTCACGAAATAATCGAAGTCGAAGACTCCGCAGAAGGCATCATCAAATACAAATCCGGACTTCTCACCGCGTTCCACGCGATCAACTATTATTCCTACGATGCCGACGTCGAGATCGAGATCGACTGCGAAAACGCACTCGTCAAGATGTTCGCCGATACCTCCATCGTCACGTTCAAGAACGGCAGAACGATGCGTGCCGACAGAAATCCCACCGAAGATTTCAATTACGGCAACGTAAAATCCTATTGGGGCGTCAACCACGTCAAGCAGATAAAGAACTATTACCACTGCCTCGAAACCGGAGATGCGCCTTTCATCCCCGTGGAAAGCGCATACAAGACTCAGGAAATGATCTGCGCCATCTATCAGTCCGGCAAGGAACACAGACGCATTTATCTTAATCAGGACAAATAATGACAAAAAAGTGCCGAAAGGCACTTTTTTAGTTCGCTTACGCGAAATGATGTGTTGTTCCGCAACGTGATGCACGCCTTACGGCGCGTGATGTATCGCTTACGCGAAATGATGGCGTCAACCTTTTCAGGCTCGTCAGAAACAAATATGTAGTTTGAAATATCTGTTATGATGCGGTTGTTCATTTTCCGATAACTCCTTTATACCAAGTCGGAACGGGGTTTTTCATATCGTCATACCAACTCAGTACGTCTTTTGCTTGGTTTACCATTACTTGAATTTGCTCGTCACCAAAAGGAATTGCCCAAGGTACAGAAGATAACGTATTACTGCTGATATAAAGTGCGAGAAGTTTCCAAAATTCCATAGGCACATCATTATCAAAGTATCCGTTGACCATTCCGGTAGCAAATAGAGGGGTAGCTTGAGCGCACCACACAATTCGGTTAAATTCTTCCCACGGATCTCCAAAGTCATTTCTGTTAAAGTCAATGATATAGAGCTGCTTATCGTTACCTATCATCATATTGCCAATATGATAATCTCCGTGCTGATAAGTTCGAGGGCGACCGCTAAGCAAGTGTCTGTGTGCGTTAATGTAATCAATAAAGGCTTGTCCGTTTTCATACTTGATAGGACATTCTTCATACATTTTGATTTTGCGATCTGCTTTACGGTTAAAATAGATTTCCCAATCTTCTATTCCTTCCGGAGCAGGAATTTTATGAATTTCTTTTAGTATTCGTCCTGCTTCAAAGCCGTAAGAATACTGCTCATCACTTGTGAGGTTGTGTGCATTTTCTTCTGCATCAACACCATCTATCCAAGTTTGAATAGAGTAAACCCCTTCGTCAGACGTGCCGAACTCTAACGGTTTGCACATTGGTACACTGAGAGCTGCTACCTGACTCATAAGTTCATATTCACTTTTCTTTCGCTCATATTGTTCAATCGGAGAAATACGAAGCAAGAACCTGTTTCCTTGCTCGTCAGTAACACAATACTTTTTATCTCCCGACCAACCTTTGTCTATTAGCTCTTTTGAAACAAACTTATATTGTGGCATTTCATTCACCCTTTCAAATAGTCGTTAGCTGCTTTAAGTATCTCTTTTGTATTTTCAAAAGTAAGCATAGAATATGCTTCATCAAATGTTAATTGCAAATAATCATTATGTTCAAAGCCTTTATTATCGTTTCCTTCGACGCTCCGCTTTCCTGAAAGGATCTAACGATATCTTTTCTTTTTGCGACACCGGCCTCGATCAGGCGTAGCATCTGATCCTCGGCTTGGCACTTGACCGCATGGGAGACAACGGAATGATCATCCCAATATTCTTTCATGTAGGGAGAACGATTGCCCTCATCATATAGAGGTCATAATCGCAAACCTCATGGATATGCATGGTTCCGCGCAACGTCCATGCACGGAAGTATCTTTCTGGCTCGGCGTCCATGTCTATACCGCGCACCTTAGCGACCCATTTGGAGTAGCGAAGGAACTGACTTTGAATACCAAGCATATCTGTGACAGAGATATCACTTCGGCATAGCATGTGTTGCCTTACGGCAACGTTGAGGTTATTATTTTCACGGCACGCCGTGAAAATAAATTACAAATTCCAAATTGCAAATTACAAATTGAAGAAATTATTTTCACGCTTCCGCGTGAAAATAATCACCTTACTTCTTCCATATTACTTCTTACTTATTACTTCAAAAAATCGGGCTGCAGCGTTGCTGCAGCCCATTTTTTATCAATACATTCCGCCCATTCCGCCCATAGCTGCAGGATCTGCTGCGGGAGCAGGTTCCTTCTTGTCGGCAACGACTGCTTCGGTGGTGAGTACCATAGAAGCGATGGAAGCCGCGTTCTGGAGTGCGCTGCGGGTGACCTTTACGGGGTCGATGATGCCGGATTCGACCATATTGACGAATTTTTCGTTGTATGCGTCGAAGCCGATGCCGGGTTTGGATCTCTTGATCTTGTCAACGATAACGCTGCCTTCGAAGCCTGCGTTAGCGGCGATCTGTCTTACGGGCTCTTCGAGAGCGCGGAGAACGATCTCTACGCCGGTCTTTTCGTCGCCTTCGGTGGTCTTGAGAAGCTTTTCGACTTCGGGGATGACGTCGATGAGAGCAACGCCGCCGCCGGAAACGTAGCCTTCTTCAACAGCCGCTCTGGTGGCGTTGAGTGCGTCTTCGATACGGAGCTTCTTTTCTTTGATCTTGGTTTCTGTAGCAGCGCCGGCTTTGATAACGGCAACGCCGCCTGCGAGTTTTGCAAGACGTTCCTGAAGTTTTTCACGGTCGAAATCGCTGGTGGAGATCTCGATGGCGGCTCTGATCTGAGCGGTGCGCGCCTTGATGGCGTCCTTGTCGCCTGCGCCGTCAACGATGATGGTGTTTTCTTTGGTGGATTTGACCTGTTTTGCTCTGCCGAGCATATCAATGGTGGTTTCTTTGAGTTCGTAGCCGAGATCGGAAGAAATGACTACGCCGCCGGTGAGGATGGCGATATCCTGAAGCATATCCTTACGTCTGTCGCCGAAGCCGGGAGCTTTGACTGCAAGGCAGGTGAAGGTGCCGCGGAGTCTGTTGACGATGAGAGTGGAAAGTGCTTCGCCTTCGATATCTTCGGCAATGATGACGAGCTTTTTGCCGTTCTGAACGATCTGTTCAAGAACGGGGAGGATCTCCTGGATGTTGGAGATCTTTTTGTCGGTGATGAGGATGTAAGCGTCGTCGATAACGGCTTCCATTTTGTCGGTATCGGTGACCATATACGGGGTGATATATCCTCTGTCGAACTGCATACCTTCAACGAGGTCGTAGTAGGTTTCGGCAGTCTTGGATTCTTCAACGGTGATAACGCCTTCGGCGGTGACTTTTTCCATAGCTTCGGCAATGATCTTGCCTATTCCTTCGTCGCCGGAGGAAATGGTGCCGATGCGGGCGATATCTTCGGTGCCGTGAACGGCGATGGAAGAAGCGGTAACGGCTGCAACAGCGGCGTCAACGGCTTTCTTTATGCCTTTTTTGATAACCATGGGATTTGCGCCTGCGGCGATATTTCTCATACCTTCGCGGATGAAAGCCTGTGCGAGCAGAGTTGCGGTGGTGGTGCCGTCGCCTGCGGCGTCGTTGGTCTTGGTGGCGACTTCGCATACGAGGCGTGCGCCCATATTCTCGAAAGCGTCGTCAAGTTCGATCTCTTTTGCGATCGTTACGCCGTCGTTGGTGATGAGCGGAGAGCCGAATTTTTTATCGAGAACGACGTTTCTGCCCTTGGGGCCGAGCGTTACCTTGACGGTATCGGCAAGAGTATTGATGCCTCTTATGATAGCTTCTCTGGCGTCAACGCCGTGTTTGAGTTCTTTTGCCATAACAGAATTCCTCCTTATCAGTCAACTATGCAAAGAATGTCGTTCTGTTTAACGACGATGTATTCTTCGTCTTCGATCTTTATTTCGGTTCCGGAATATTTGCCGGTGATGACTTTGTCACCCTTTTTGACTTCCATAGGGACAAGGTTGCCTTTTTCATCACGGGCACCGGGGCCTACTTCAACAACATAGGCAAACTGTGGTTTTTCCTTAGCGGAGCCGGCAAGGATGATGCCACTTTTGGTGGTTTCCTCGGCTTCCGCCATTTTTATGACGATTTTATCGCCAAGCGGTCTGAGTTTCATACTGCAGTCCTCCTTATTAAAATTTTCCTATATATAATATATTCTTTTGACCGAAAAGTCAATAGATATAATATTATATTTTATGTCATTTTAGATGTATAATTTTTATATCGTGTTTCTTATTGACGCTTTTTGTAATACTGATAGAAGATACATTTTATCATTCCGTTATAGAGCGTGCGCTTTTTGTCGGCAATTCTGCCGAAATTGCGTTCAAAGTTTTCGTCCGACGAAATGAAATACATCTGCCACGACGGCACGCTTTTTTCAAAAGCTTCGCCGACCGTTTTTTCAAGCAAAGCGACCTCGCTCTTTTCCATCATCCTTTCCCCGTAAGGCGGGTTGCAGACGATAGTCCCTCTGGCATCGGGTATCGGCGACGCAAAACGTCTTGCGTCGGCAACTGAAAGCGTCACCCAATCGGAAACGCCGGCTCTTGATACGTTGTTTTTGGCGATCTCGATCGACTCGGGATCAATGTCGGAGCCGAATATCTCCATAGACGGGCGGACGATTTTTGCTTTTGCTTCGTCGCGTGCGTCAAAGAAAGCGCGTTTGCTGATTATGCCGTAGTCCTCGGCGGCAAACGAACGGTTTATTCCGGGCGCGGTATTCGACGCGAGCAGCGCCGCTTCAATGGGGATAGTCCCCGAGCCGCACATCGGATCGACGGTGATGACGTTTTCTCTCGGACGGGAAAGGCTCACCATCGCAGCCGCGAGAGTTTCGCGTATCGGTGCAAGATTCGATTCCGGGCGGTAGCCGCGTTTGTGCAGTCCCTCACCCGTGGTGTCGAGCATAATGCAGGCTTCGTTGTTCATAATAAAGAACACTATCTGCTTTTTCACGCCGCTTTCGGGCAGTCTTTCAAGACCGTATTTTTCGCCGAGCCTCTTGCAGACCGCTTTTTTGATTATGGACTGACAATCGGGAACGGAGAACAGTTTTGATTTTATCGAATGTCCCTTTACGGGGAAAGCGTCGTTTTTGCCGATATAGCTTTCCCAGCTTATCGCCTTTGTGCCCTCGAACAAGTCGGTGAACGAAAGCGCCTTGAACGACGCCAGCTTTATCAGCACTCTTTCGCTGTAACGGAAATTGACGTTGCACCGTGCGATGGCTTCGGCAGGCGCCTCGAACTCAACTCTGCCGTCGGTGGTTTCTATTCTTTTGTAGCCGAGCGAATCAATGTCTTCGCCGACGAGCTTTTCAAGCCCGAAAAGACAGGTAGTAATAAATCTCATAAAAACATCCCAAGTTATTATTTGTTGTTTGCGGAAGCGTTATCAAAAAGCTCTCCCCACTCTTTTTGAGTGGGGAGCGATAATCAATTCAAAAAACTTTTATTCGGCGGGAACGATCACACCGTAGTCGTTATCGTTCTTTCTCTTGTAAACGAGGTTGATCGCGCCTGTTTCGGCATTTTTGAAAAGGAAGAATTCGTGGGAGAGCATATTCATCTGAAGTATTGCTTCATCGACCGTCATAGCGTCGAGAGTGAACTGCTTGACCTTTGAAATCTTAAAATCAGGTTCTTCTTCATAGAGCTTGTCTTCGACAGCCGTAACTTCGGGGATCTGTTTGCGTTTTTCAAGACGTGTACGGTTCTTTCTGATCTGTCTTTCAAGAACGTCCATCGCTTTGTCGAGAGCGCAGAGAGAGTCACGGTCGGTTTCTTCAGCTCTGAAAATCGTGCCCTTGCCGTATACGGTTATTTCAACACGTTCGCCGACCTTTTCTTCGTAGAGTGAGACGATCGCCTCCGCATCCTTATAGAAGAATTTGTCAAGCTTTGCAAGCTTCTTTTCGAATCTTGCCCTTACGTCGTCGGTAAGGTTGTACTTGCGTGCGTTGAACTTGATTTTCATTATCGGTTCCTCCTTATTGATATTCGGCAAAAGGAATATTTCCCTTTTGTCATTGTTATTATATCACATAAAGAGTACTTTGTCAATGTGAATTTTGTGTATATTTACTAATATTTTTTAACCGTTTCCCGTGACCGGTTTCTTTTAATGCTTGGCGCGTTTCGTGTTTTTGCCGCGTTTGCCGTCATAGCCTTTTTTGATATCGCTCATTTTGTCTTCGGAAATGCTCTTGAAATGCGACATCATCGTTTCAAAAGTCGCGTCGCCGCTCTTTTTATCGGAATAAAAATCCGCAGGCGGCATACCAAGAGCGCTGCCGGTATGCTTTGGCGCAGACTTGGGTGCAAGTCGTTTAAGTGACAGAGTATATCTGCCGTTTTCGTCTATCGAAATAACAGCCGCTTCGATTTCCTGCCCCTCATTCAGAAAATCGTGTATATCTCTTACAAAATCGCTCGATATTTCAGAGATATGAATAAGACCGCTTTTGCTTTCCTTCGGTTTCTGTTCGTCAATGACCGCCACGAACGCTCCGAAAGATGTGATTTTGGTAACTTTACCTTTGACGACTTTATCCAAGTTTACGCTCCTTGCCGTTCAGTTCGCCAAATCGTTGTAAAAGATGATGTCACCTTCGTTATAATACCCGAGTTGGTTCTTCACGACGTCTTCTATGTATTTGTCCGTGACGGGAGAAGCAAGACGGATCGTCATTTCATCAATGACATCATCCACTTTTTCGATTTGTGCCATAAGCTCGTTTTTATTTTTTTTGAGCCCGTTAAGCTCTATTTGTACACGAATGACTGCGAAAACCAGCAGACAAAGAAGCCCGATAACTACAAGCTTGACTATAAAATTGGTATTCGTTTTTTGCATTGCGGTTTTTGCTCCTTTCATCTGACGGTCATTTTTACATCCGCACGGTCGGTTTATTTTCTTACGAAGCCTTTTGATGACTCCGCAAGCAGACCGCGCATTTCAAAATAAGAATAAGCTCTGCGGTAATATTTCCCGCAAAACGCTTTGATTTTTTGTTCGGTATATCCCGCAAAACGTACACACGCCGTTTTGACGGCGACGAAAATACGTTTTGTCAGTCTGCCGACGGTGAAATAATACGCCGCAGCTCCGATCCAGAACGCGAATATCGCATAAGCGCGTATCCTGCCGTGTGAATAGTTGAAAAACAGCACGCACATAAGGCAGGAGCCGTAAAGGCAGAACAGAACGTCCGTGAGGAACAGGAAGAAACGTCCTTTGAAAAACGCACGCGCGAGCCGCAGAACGTCATAAAACGCTCCGCCTGACATTCCGAAAACGAGCGACGCGAAAAACAGAAGATGATGGGAAACGTAATCTATTTCCATATCATTTGCGAAAACGCGAAAAAACGTTCTTTTTCTGTTTTTCTTCGCTGTAAACAAGGGCTTCCGTTCTTCCTTTTACCGTGGCATCGCCCGATTCGAGCGCAAGTCTCGTGACGCAGAGATCGCTTCCGGCAACGGTAAGCATACCGTCATCGAGCATAAAAACGACCTGCGTTTCGTCAAAACTCACGAGGTCTTTCACCCCGTTCACCGTCAGCGTTTCACGGTTTTCAAGATGAAGAACGTGTTTTTTTACATTTTCCGCCATAAGATATACCGCCTTTTCCGTTTACTGTAAACAGAATATGGCGTTTTTGCGGAAAATATGCCTGTTTATTCGACTATCTCATACATTTCGGCGGCTTTTTCTTTGGATTGCGTTTCGAGTATCTGCTTCACTCTGAACGACGCAGTCCGCGTTCCGTAGGCGACGGTGATTATATCGCCTTCCTTTACGTTGTAAGATGCCTTTGCGACCTTGCCGTTGACGGTGATATACTCGCTTCCGCAGGCATCAGCCGCAACAGTACGTCTTTTGATTATTCTTGAAACTTTAAGAAATTTGTCAAGCCGCATAAGGCATCTCCGTAAACGAAAAGTTAAATATATTTTCAGCCGTTGATGGCGTCTTTAAGTCCTTTGCCTGCAACGAAAATGGGTGCTTTGGAGGACGGGATCTTGATTTCTTCGAGAGTTTTGGGGTTTCTGCCGATTCTTTCGCTTCTTTCTTTTACTTTGAAAGAGCCGAAACCTGCGATCTGTACTTTTTCGCCGTCAGCAAGGTCTTTTTCGATAGCGGAGAAAACTGCGTTGACAGCTGCTTCTGCGTCTTTCTTTTTGAGATTTGCCTTTTCGGCAACGATTTCGATAAGATTGGTTTTGTTCATACAAATAAATTCCTTTCATAATAAGTTATTTTGTATTATAACACAGCACATTGATTTTTGCAATGGAAAATCAACATTTTTTTGCAAAAAAGTCTTTTTTTCAATGTCTTTCGTCTTTTTGTCAAATTTCGGTGCGGTCTTTATCCATATCAGTTTTCTTCTTTGATAAATCCCTTACGGAGAAGAAAAGCGCAGAGCGTGTTGCCCTTGGGAAGTATGCGTACCTCGTCGCAGGTTATGCCCTTAAACGCAAGCATACTTACCGCGTACACGACGACGCCGACGATACCTGCCGCGCAAAGTATGACAAGTGACGAGAAGCGCGTTTCGGCAGTAAACACCAGATTCCCGAGAAAAACGACGGCGTAAGCTGAAGCACCGCAAAGAGCGGAGCAGAGGAGCGGTTTTGCAAACAGCGAAATGATGGAATCGTTAAGGTATCCGAATTTTTTGAGAGAAAACAGATTCAGCGACAGCGCGACGATGTAGCAAAGCACGGACGCTATCGGGGCGCCGTAAACGCCGACGCTTTTCGTGCCGACAAGGACGATCTCGCTGATGACAAGCACGACGACGCCGCAGAACACGGAGAAAGTCGGTACAAACGACTTTTTGACTGCGGGAAGGATGGAGTTGGTCGTCGTAAGCACGGAAATGAACATTATTCCGAGCGCAAGTATACGCACGCCGTCGGTCGCAACGTCAACCGAAGTGCAGATACGTCCGTTCCATTCGATCACGCTTCCCCATTCGGCGGTGTAAAGCAGCACGAGTGCCTGACGCGCAACGGCAAGCAGCCCGAAAGCGCAGGGGAAACCGATTATGGCGGAAATGCGGATGGACGAATGTATGTAGTAGTTCGTCTTTTTTTCGTCATTTTTCGCAAGCGACGCCGAGATCGCCGGAAGAATGGAAATGGCTATCGGGAACACGAGAGTGGACGGAAGCAGGTCGGAAATGGAGAGCGAAAGCGTGGAATAGGCGTTATAAAGCGAGCCTGCCGTCGTCTCGGCGATGCCGGAATTCATAAGTCCTTTTTTGATGACGAGAGTGTCGATGAAGCTCGAAAGATAAAGCAGCGACGACGTGAGTGTGACGGGGATGGCGACCTTGGCGATCGTCTTTGCGATCTCGCCGTAGCCTATCGACTCGGTGATTTCCCCCGTTCTTTCCTTCTTTTCAAAGAAATACTTCCACACGGCGGTGAAGATGAGGGCGAGTACCATACCTATCGTTATGCCGGAGATGGCGTAAGCCGCCTGGAGAGCCGGAGACAGCTTGTGGCTGACCGCATAAGACGCGGCTCCGACGCCGATAACGAACTTGAACGCGACTTCGATAAGCTGACCGTAAGCAGTCGGCTGCATAATGTGGTGTCCCTGGAAATATCCGCGCATCGCGCCGAGGATACACACGAGGAAGAGCGACGGCGATATCATACGCATCGCCATTGCGGCATCGGCGTGTTCGGAATACGAGGCTATCGCGTCGGCACCGAAAAACATCACCGACATACAGATAAAGCCGAGTATGCCGTAAACGATGATGCCTGCCTTGAATATCCTGTCAACTTCCGTTTTTCTGCCTCTTGCGTGGGAAGCCGCTACCATACGCGAAATTGCGACCGGCACACCCGCATTTGATATCATAAACAGCATTGCATAGACCGAATACGCCGCGGTGAACATTTCCATATTGTCCTGGAGCATATTCGTCATCGGTATGCGGAACGCCACACCGACGATCTTTACTATAAGATTGGAAACGGAGATTATCAGCGCTTCCGTAAGAAACGATCCTGTCTGTTTTTCCTTCATTTTGTTTCCCTTATTTTAACCTATGAACTCGCGGAGCAGCGATTTTTTGGGAATGATCCGTTTTGAGATCGGCTCGACAAGTTCGAGATACTCCTGTATCACGCATATTTCGTCATAATGCGGCATCGACGGAGTGACGGTGGAAGCCATTTCAAGCCCTTCGTTTCTGAACGCTCCCGGCTCGTAGCCGAAATAGGTGTCGATGACCGAATCGGCAAGCGAAATGAACGGCTTGATATAGAGGTTTTCGCCTCTCTTTACGTCGTCCCACATACCGAGATTCGCTTCTGCCGGACAATTACGGAATTTTATGTCGCGTATCAGCCGTCTGAGCATCTTGGGATCGTAATAGTCGTTCTCACATTCGAGATAAATGCGATGTACGTTCGCAAGGTCGCCGACGACTTCGGGGTTGAGCGCGTGGAGCCCTTCGACGACGATGAACGTATCGTCATCGGGATCGAAGAAATTGGCGTTTTCTATTCTTCTTCCGCTCATAAAATCAAAGCGCGGGAAATATACGGGGTTGCCCTTTGAGATTTCTTCAAGCGTTTTACGCACGAGCGGCAGTTCGAGGGATTCGGGCGTTTCAAAATCGGGTTTGCCGTCGCGGAGTATCACCTTCACCGTCGTGTCGTAGTAGAAATCGTCGAGCGACACGGTCTCGGACTTTTTGCCGTGGCTTTCGAGAGCGGCGTCGATACGCAGCGACGTCGTCGTCTTGCCCACGCTTGACGCGCCCGCAAGCAGAATGAACTTTCTGTTGTTTTTTATCGCCATATCGACCGCTTCGGCAACGGCGTCGTCGTACGCTTTTTCACATTCGGCGATATATTTTTTGATGTTTTTCAATTATTCGTCCCTTTCCCGAAAAATTCGCGCACCTGCTCTTCGCCGACGCTTCCTTCGCGTTCAAGGTATTCGTAAGGATATTTGGCAAATGCGATACGGCTTATTCTTTCGCCGTCAGCCGACACGAGCTTGGTTATCGCTCCGGCACCGCACGCAAAGACGGTGGACGATTCCTCCATCATCATCACGTTGTAGATGCTTTCGTGTCCCGGTTTGGAAAAGCCCGTGTTCTCGCCGTTTCCGACGGTACGTTTCTGACGGTAGAGATAATACGGTCTGTACCCGTTTTCCGCAAGCGTCCTGCCCGCGTATGAGACACATTCGCGTCCGAGTTTTCCTTCCGCATCGAAGGCGTTTGCCTCGTTTTTGATCTCGGAAGCGTTCTTTATCGAAAGCGTGTGGACGGTGATATTCTCGAATCCGATACCGATGACGTCGGAGATCGTCTTTGAAAACGTCTCCATCGTGTCTTTGGGAAGCCCCGCGATAAGGTCGGTGTTCACCGTGGCAAAGCCCGCTTTCATCGCAAGGTCAGCTGCGGTGTAGAACTGTTCGACGGTATGTTTTCTGCCTATCGCGTCAAGGACGGTCTGGCAGGTGGACTGCGGATTTACCGATATACGGTCAACTCCGCCCGCTCTTATTATATTCAGTTTTTCAGCCGTCAATGTATCGGGGCGTCCGCCCTCAAACGAAAACTCGCGCACGCTCGACGTAGGGATATGTTTTTCTATCGTGCGGAAGAGCTTGCAAAGCTGTTCGTCCGTGAGGAACGACGGCGTTCCGCCGCCTATGTAAAGGGCGATCGGCTCAAAGCCGTTTTCTTTTATCATTGCCCCCGTCTTTTCGATATCGCGGCAAAGGCGGTCAACGTAATCGGGGATAAGGTCAAACAGTTTTTTGTTGGAATACGACACGAACGAGCAGTAATCGCACCTTGTCGGGCAGAACGGAACGGAGAAATACACTCCGCACTGATCGGGGCGCAGCGGCGACAGCATATCTATCTCGCATCTTGCGGTATTTATCGAAAGCGTGGTCTTTTCCTCGCTCACGTTGTAGTCGTTTTCAAAAAGACGTCTGATCCTCGCTTCGTGATAACCGCGTTCAAGGTAATATCTTGCCCGCTTTACGGGACGAAGCCCCGTGAGATATCCCCAGGGAGGTATGAAACCGAAAAGTTTTTCGCCTGCGTCGAGCATCGCTTTGCCCGTTATCGCTTCGCAGATGCTTTCGTTGTCGGTCGGGATGGAAAAAACGATGTCTTTTTCGGCACAGCAGCCGGAAGATGCGCCGTACGGCGCGGAAAGATGCGCTTCGGCGTAAAAGCCGTCTTCGCGTTTTTCAAGCAGAAAATCCGCACGAAGCAGCGATTTGTCGTCCTCGGGGAATTTTGCTTCCGGGAAATAGAGCAGGCACAGGGATTGGAAATGATAATTATTCAGGTATTTTGTTCTGTTATCGACGTTTACTTTCATTTATAACTCCGAGCTTTCTATCACAAGTGTTACGGGGCCGTCGTTCTGCGCGTCTATGTGCATATGAGCGCCGAAAATGCCCGATTCAACGTGCATATACGCGGAAAGCTCCTTTTTGAAAAGTTCAAAATATTCGTTTGCTCTGTCGCCGGGGCACGCCAGCATAAAATCGGGACGGTTGCTGTGGCACACTCTGCCGTAGAGCGTGAAATTCGAGATCACGAGCGCCGACCCGCCGACGTCGCTCGTCGATTTGCTTATTTTTCCGTTTTCGTCGCGGAATATGCGTATCCTGCCTATCTTTGACGCGACTTTTTTAACGTCCTCTTCGGTATCGTCCTGATGAAATCCGACGTAAAGCAAAAGCCCTACACCGCATTTGCCGGTTATTTCGCCGTCAACACGGCAGACCGCGCTGTCAACGCGGCAAACTACTACTCTCATTATTTACCTCTTGCCACATCGCGCACACCGTCGATCTTTTTGAGTGAGCGGATGATATTTTTAAGATGATCTATATTGCTGCAACGGATGACGAGGCGGATTATCACATCGTCGCCGTTTTCTTTTATCGAAAGCGAATTGAGCGCCACCTTGAGGTCGCTGAGCGACACGGTGATATCCGCGACTATGCGCGGCGAATACCCCGCGTACACGTTCACGCTCGCTTCAAAATCGCCGAAAGAGCGTTTTTCGACGTCTTCCGCCCACGACGCGACCACCCATCTGTCCTTGTCTTCGGGATGTTTAAGCCCGGACGCGACGTTTTCGCAGTCGTATTTGTGTATCGAAACGCCGTAGCCTTTCGTAATGAAGCCGATAATGCTGTCGCCGGGGAGCGGATTGCAGCATTTTGCAAACTTGACCTCGCAGCCGGAAACGCTGTCGATAATGACGGACTGCGATTTGTCCGCCGACGGGCGGCGTTCGAGACGGTGAGCGAGTTTTTCGGCGGCTTTCTGCGACGCTTCCTCGGGTGATATCGGATTCACCACGCGGTCGAATTCGTCCTTGAGCTTTGCGGAAAGCTTGGCTATGGCGATACCGCCGTAACCTATATTGTTATACAGGTCGTCGGAATCCGCCATCATCATACGCTCGGAAATATTCTTTACTATTTCTTCCTTCTGCGCTTCGGTGAAGCTCCTGCCGTAACGGCGAAGCTCGCGATCTACCTCGTATTTGCCGAGAAGGATGTTCTCGGAACGCATTTTTTTTTTGAAATACTGTCTTATCTTGTTTCTGGCTTCGCCCGAACGCACCATTTTGAGCCAGTCGCGGCTCGGGCCCTTTGAAGCGGATGACGTAAGTATTTCAACTATCTGCCCGTTCTGAAGCACATAGTCGATAGGCACGATACTGCCGTTCACCTTTGCGCCTATCATCGAATTGCCGACCGCCGAATGTATGGCGTAGGCAAAATCTATGGGGTTGGAGCCTGCGGGGAGCGATACGACGTCGCCGTTCGGTGTGAAGACGAAGGTCTCGTCGTCGAAAAAGTCGATCTTCAGCGGACGGAAGAACTCGTCGGCGTCTTCGGGATCCTTCTCGGTCTCAAGGAGCGTGCGGATCCATTTGAGTTTCTGGTCGATAAGCTCCTTTGCCTGTTCTCCGCTCTTGTATTTCCAATGCGCGGCAAGACCGTACTCGGCGACCTCGTGCATTTCCTCCGTTCTTATCTGCACCTCGAACGGTATTCCGTCGTGACCGATGACCGTGGTATGCAGCGAACGGTACATATTCGCTTTCGGCGTGGAGATGTAGTCCTTGAATCTGCCCGGCATCGAATTGAATTTTTCGTGTATGACGCCGAGAGTGGTATAACATTCAAGCTCCGTTCCGACGATTATCCTTATTGCGTAAAAATCGTATATTTCGTCGAACGTCTTGTTCTGATTGAACATTTTGCGGTAGATGCTGTATATCGACTTTATGCGTCCTTCAAGGCGGTAGCTTATGCCAAGCTCGTAAAGGCTGTCGCCGATAGTGCGCTCCGCTTTCTGTATGAATCCGTCGTGGGATGAAAGACGCGCCTGAATGGAGCGGCTTATCTCGTCAAATCCTATCGGATCGAGATAGTGGAGAGACAGCGTTTCAAGCTCCTGCTTTATCTTCTGTATACCGAGACGGTGAGCGAGCGGCGCATAGACGTGCATCGTTTCAAGTGCGACGGAGCGCTGTTTTTCCTCCGAACGGTAATTGAGCGTGCGCATATTGTGAAGTCTGTCCGCAAGTTTTATGAAAATGACGCGCAGATCCTTTGACATCGCAAGGAACATTTTACGCAGATTTTCGATAGACTCGTCCTGCTTCGTTTCAAATCTTATTTCCTTGAGCTTCGTTACGCCGTCAACAAGCTCGGAAACTTCCTTGCCGAACTCTTTTTTGAGTATCTGTATGCTTGCAAGGTCGCCGCAGTCCTCCACGGTATCGTGAAGCAGCGCCGCGCATATAGAGTCGGTATCGAGCTGCAGATCGGCAACGATGCCCGCCACCGCTATCGGGTGGATGATATACGGCTCGCCCGAACGCCTTTTCTGCTCGGCGTGGCACTTGTCGGCAAAGTCAAAGGCTTTTTTTATCTTGGCAAGATTATAGACCGCCGGCTTTTCGGAAAGCTGTTTATATAACGGTTCAAAAAGTTCCTCCGACATTTTTCGTCCTTTCGTAAACTAAAACGCGCGTTTTTTTATGCGTTTGAGTATTTCGCTGTTGTCAAGATCGACCTTGGATGCGTGCGGGAAAAGTTTTATTTCAAGCAGATCGACGCCTCTGACGTGGATCGTGTCGGCAAGTCCGAACTCCGTCATAACGTCAAGCACCGTTTTTATGGCGCAAAGGTCGATCTTGTATTCCTCGACCGTTTCGAGACGGTGCATCAGATAGCGCACGGAAATGCGTTTTCTGTCGTCGCCCAGCTCGCGTTTGAGGGTACGGTACACCTCGCGGAAATCGTTGACGGTCGGTACGCATTTGTACGGGATGACCTCCTGCGATGATACGTCACAGACCGATTCGTAGACCGTGCGCGAAAATTCTATCTCTTTCTGCTCGGCTTCGCACGGGCGCACCGCTTTGATGAGCAGCTGCGGATATGTGTTCCCGCGGTATTCGTTCACGCCGAGAGTGCAGGCGATATCGCACACGTTGCCGCGGCAGAACGGGAATTCGGAATGGCTGATGCCGAAATAGACGGCGTTGATCTCACGTCTTCCGTACTGATCCCTTATCCGCAGTCTGATATGTTTGTCGCCGGATATCGGTGTTATCTCGCTGATGACGGCGTTGCGGATGATGAACTGCGGAACGGCGTTGGTAAGTCCGAACGGTTCGAGCATCATAAGTTCCGTCGCGTTTTCGGTGGTTATTTCGTCAAAGAAAAGCTCGCAGTCGATCTCGACGGGCGGAAGCGTATTTTTGTTTTCAAGCTGTTCTTTTGAAAGGGCTTCGAATTTTTCGATAAAATCGGGAAGATTTTTGCGTTCTATCGAAAGTCCCGCGGCAAGCTCGTGTCCGCCGTATTCGACAAGCAGCTCCTTGCAGTTTCCGAGAAGCTCGGTGAGGCTGAGCCCCTTTACCGAACGTCCGCTTCCCTTGCCGATATCGCCGTCAAACGAGAAAAGTATTGCGGGAAGCGCGTATTTTTCGGAAATTTTGCTTGCCACGACGCCGATGACGCCCTGATGCCAGTCGTCCGAGCAAAGTATGTAGCTGTATCTGTCGCCGCGGAAAGCGCCTATCTGCTTGGTCGCTTCCTCGAAAATGAGCTGTTCGGTGTTCTGGCGTTTTTTGTTTATTTCGCAAAGTTCTCTCGCAAGGCTGTCCGCCTTGGCGTAGTCCGTTTCGAGCAGAAGCTCGAGCGATTTGCGCGCCGACGCGATACGTCCGGCGGCGTTGAGACGCGGTGCGAGAACGTAGCCGACGGTGGAGGTATAGACCTTTTTTCTGCCGTTTTCGTCGGTGACGCCCGTGTTGTCCATAAGCGCCTGAAGCCCGACGCGGTCGGTGCTTTCTATCTTGCGAAGTCCTATATCGACGATAAGACGGTTTTCGTCGCATATCGGCATAACGTCAGCCACGGTGCCTATGGCAACGAGGTCGGCGTATTCGTCGATTATTTTCTCCGTATCGCCTTCAAGCGCGCATATCAGCTTGAAAACGACACCGACGCCCGCAAGCTGCTTGAACGGATAATCGCAGTCGGGGCGGTGAGGATTGACTACCGCGCAGGCATCGGGAAGTTCTTCGCGGCAGTTGTGATGGTCGGTGACGACCACATCGACACCGATACTGCGTGCAAACGCGACCTCCTCGATGGCGGTGATGCCCGTATCGACGGTGATTATGAGGTCGGTATCCTTTGCGATCTCCTCGATGGATGCTTTGTTCAGCCCGTAGCCCTCGGAAAGGCGTTCCGGGATGAAGCATCTGCATTTTGCGCCTATTGACGTCAGATACAGATAAAGCGCGGTCGTCGAAGTAACTCCGTCAACGTCGTAGTCGCCGTAGATACATATAGTCTGACCTTTTTCGACTGCTTCCCTTATTCTGGCGCAGGCTTTATCCATATCCTTCAGAAGGAAAGGATCACCGAAAGCGAGGTCTGATTTGTCGAGGAAGCGTTTTGCGCTTTCCGGGGTATCGTATCCTCTCGAAACAAGTATTCTGGCTGTAAGCCTGCCGATGCCGAGTGACAGCGCAAGCTGTTCTTCTTTAAGTTTGTCAACTTCTGAAACCACCCAATTCTCTGCCGGCATACGCACACCCCTTTCTGTAATTTTTTATTTTGATTTTTATACTCAATACGCGAATATTGCCACGGAGTATTCTCCGCTCGGGAACACTCCCGTGATGTCGTCCGCAAGAACTATGTCAAGCGGCATGGTATAGTCGCAGTTTTTTGAAAATTCAATATCTCCCAGATCGGCATACGCCTTGAACGACGAGCTTGTGAGCGTGTTCAAGACTTCCTTCGGTCCGCAGAAATAAATATTCATATTAGCCGTGACGATGGTAAAGGTAAAGCCTTCGGGAGCGTTGACCAGCTCGCAGACGTCGGAAGCGTTCACGGATATGCGGCGTTTCACCACGTCGTTGAAAATGATGTTGACGTTGACGATAAGATCGTCGTGAACCGCTTCGATCCCGCTCGGAAGCGTTATCTTCTTCTCGAAATTTTCGGTGATAAGCGTGTTTTCGGCTATGTTTATCTTTATCTCGTCGAGCTTGTTCACGTCCTCGACGGAGCCTTTCACCGTGATATAGTCTTTGGAAAGCGTTATCGTCGCCGATTCGGTGCTGAAATATCCGCCCACGAAATAGACCTTGACGGGGATATCCGCGGTCTTATAGACGGGGATTTCGACGTTCACGGCGGTGTCGATAAGGAAAATATAGCTGTTGTTCACCTGCGAGCCGTTCTCGTTGTAGAGTGTGACGCCGGTGTTGAATTTTGCGGAATTTTCGAGTTTTCCGGGGTGGACGACGCCGTAGGCGTAGGATATTTTGGCTATCTCCTTTTCCGGCCCGCTCACCGTCACCGTGACGGGTGTGGTTTTGAAATCGCCTATCGAATATCCTTCGGGAAGCGAATAATCGCTGATATCGACACGAACGGGGATCTCCGCGGTGACGCTTCTGTCGATATACACGACGGCGTAATCCACGCTCAGCGACTTGACCGAAAGGTTGTTCTCATCGGGAAGCACGATCTGTATCGGGAGCTGATTGCTTCCCGCTTCCGTCACCTCGGACACGTCCACGAAAGCGGTGATATCGGTGTCGCGCAGCTTGTTTACGACGCTCTGCGGTCCCGAAACGACTGCTTTGACCGAAATATCGGTGTCGGAAAGTATGGTGTATCCCTTCGTTTCACGCAGCACGCTTTCGCCGTTGATCGCAACTGTCACGGTAAATTCCTTCTGATAGTTGGGGGAATCGTAGCCGAGGACGTAAAACCACAAAAGAAGCGCGGAAACAAAAGCGAATATCAGTGCGGGAAAAGAATGGTTTTTCTTTTTCTTCTGTTTTTTTTCAATATTGAGTTCACTCATCGAAGCCACCGTCCGTATCTTCGTCGTCGCTTCCCTTGCCGAGGAAGCCGCCCTTGCTCTTCTTTTTGACGTAAGGATCAACAAGAAGCGCGTTCAGGTATTTTTCAAGTTCGTTTCCGTTGAAGCCGCGTTTGAGTTCGCCGTTGGCGGCGACGCTTATCGTGCCGGTCTCCTCACTTACGATGATGACCGTGGCGTCGCTGTTTTCCGATATCCCGATACCCGCTCTGTGGCGTGTGCCGAGATCCTTGATTATTTCCGGGTTGGTGGAAAGCGGAAGGAAGCAGCCTGCAGCGTAAAGACGCATATTTCTTATGACAGCCGCGCCGTCGTGGAGCGGTGCTTTGTTGAAAAAGATGTTGCCGAGCAGGAAGGACGTTATTTCGGCATCGACGATGGTTCCCGTCTTTATGACGTCGCCGAGCTTGGTAGTGCCTTCGATGACTATGAGCGCGCCCGTTTTGCTTTCGGCAAGGCGGTCAACGCCTGCGGCAAGCTCGCTTATGGCAAGCCTGTAGCCGGACGCGGTGGACTGATCGAGCTTGCTGCGGAAGCCTTTGAGCGGTTCGCCGCCCATTTTTTCGAGCATACTGCGAAGCTCCGGCTGAAATACTATGAGGATGGCGATAAGTCCGACGTTCACGACGGTTTTCAGTATGAAATAGGTGGCGCGCATATTTGCGAGGTCGCTTATGAAAAGCACCACGAGCAGAACGATGACGCCGATGGCGAGTTTACCCGCTCTGCGCTCACGGACAAATTTGAAAAGGAAATAGAACATAAAGGTGACAATGATTATATCAAATACGTCGGCGATGCCTATGGAGCCGAGCTGATTCAATATATACTTAAAATCTATCATCCGGAAAAATGCCTCCCCAAAAACCGTATTCGGAATCTATTTGCCGTTGCCGAAAAATGCTCCGATGAATTTTCTTACCGCGTCTCCGCGGTGGCTTATGCTGTTTTTTTCTTCTTTCGTCATTTCGGCAAACGTCTTGCCGAAAGGCGGGTAATAAAACACGGGATCGTATCCGAAATCTCCGTTCCCTGCCGGTGAATATGCGATGCTTCCGTTACAGCGTCCGACAAAGACTTCGCTGCGTCCGTCCGGGAAAACGCAGCAGATATCCGCTTCAAAATACGCCGTGCGTTTTTCGTCGGGGACTGATCTCAGTTCGTCGAGCAGTGCCGGTATCTTGACGTCGTATCCCGCATCCCCGCAATAGCGCGAGGAGTAAACGCCCGGTCTTCCGCCGAGAGCATCGACGCAAAGCCCCGAATCGTCCGCGATGGTTATTTCGCCCGTCGCTTTGCAGACCGTGCTTGCCTTGATGTATGCGTTCTCGGCAAAGGTTTTTCCGTTTTCTTCGATATCGCCGTCAAAGCCCGCTTCCTTCATCGAAACAAGGCGGTATTCGTTCCCCATATAAGGCGCGAGAAGCTCGCGCATTTCGGCGACCTTGTGCCTGTTGCCCGTCGCCATTACGATGGTCGTCATAGTTTATTCCTCGAACATAGCGTCCACGAAATCGTGACCGGAGAAGGGCTGCAGGTCTTCCTGACCTTCGCCCACGCCGATGAGCTTGACGGGGATGGACGACACCTGACGTATCGCAAGCACGATACCGCCCTTTGCCGTGCCGTCGAGCTTGGTAAGCACGATACCCGTGACGTTTGTGACCTTTGTGAATTCGGCAGCCTGCGAAAGACCGTTCTGCCCCGTTACCGCGTCAAGCACAAGCAGCGTTTCGCAGTTTGCGTCGGGCGCTTCCCTGCTTATGACGCGCTTTATCTTGGCAAGTTCGTCGATAAGGTTCTTTTTGTTGTGAAGTCTGCCGGCGGTGTCCACTATGAGGACGTCGATATTCTGTTTCTTTGCGGCGGAGATCGCGTCGAACACGACTGCCGCGGGGTCCGCGCCCTCGGACTGGCTTATCATAGGTACGTCGGCGCGCGCCGCCCATACGCCGAGCTGCTCGATGGCAGCCGCTCTGAACGTGTCCGCACCGCAGAGCATAACCTTTTTGCCCTGACGGCTCAGCATAAGCGCGATCTTGCCGATGGAAGTCGTTTTGCCGACGCCGTTCACACCCACGACGAGTATGACGGTCTTTCCGTTCACGTTCAGTGGAACATCCTCGCCGATCATTTCGTAAAGGATATCGCGGAAAACGGTCCTTGCTTCGTCGGTCTTCTTTATCTTCTGTTCCTTGAGCCTCGTTTTCAGCGTTTCGGTTATGCTTTCCGACGCTTCAACGCCCACGTCTGCCGATATGAGCAGGTCGAACAGTTCCTCGTAAAAGTCGTCATCCACCGTATCGGAGGACGAAAACAGCGTATTTATCGGCTTGATAAGTACATCCTTGGTCTTTTTAAGCCCGTTTTTGAGTTTTTCAAAAAATCCCATTTTTTACCTCTTGTAAAAATTATTGTTTCTCGTCGTATTCCTTGAATTTTTCGCCGAGCGTCGCAAGGTCGAGTTTAAGGAATTCGGACACGCCTTTTTCGCGCATCGTGATGCCGTAAAGCACGTCGGCGCGTTCCATAGTACCTCTGCGGTGAGTGATTATGAGGTACTGCGTGTTTTCGCAGTGCGCCTTGATGTAATCCATCAGTTTTGCCTGGTTCACTTCGTCGAGCGCCGCTTCTATTTCGTCAAGCACGCAGAACGGAGCCGGATTTATCTCCTGCAATGCGAGATAAAGCGCGACCGCGGCAAACGACTGCTCGCCGCCCGAAAGGAGAGATATTGATTTTATCGACTTCCCCGGCGGGTGCAGTATGATGTCTATTCCGCTTTCAAGCGGATTTTCGGGATCGGTAAGCTCTATCCTTGCGCTGCCGCCGCCGAAAAGTTCAATGAACACTCTGTTGAACGCGCTGTCGATACGGGCGAACGTGTCCATAAACACGGTCTCCATAGTGGTGTTCAGACGTGATATCTCGTTATCGAGCTTGCGGCGCGTTCTGTTGAGGTCATCTATCTGCGTTTTGAGGAATTCGTGGCGTTCTTTCAGTTCGCGGTACTCGTCCACCGCCTTGACGTTTATGACTCCCATCGCCCTTATTTTGGCTTTCACCGAATTGAGGCGTGTCGGCATCTTGTCGCGGTCCTCCGGAGGAAGCCGGAATTCGTCTGCCGCGGAATACGAAAGCTCGTATTCCTCCCAAAGTCTGGCAACGACGGTGTCGTATTCGTCCTGCGACGCCTGCTTGCCCGTTTCGAGCTTGGTGTAGCTCTGGAAAGCCTGCTCGCGGCGCGTCTGCGCGGTTTTAAGACGGAATTTGCGGTCGCTCACCGTCTTTTCGCGTTCGATCAGTTCTTCGTCTATCCGCTTCTTTTCGGAAGATATCTCTTCCTTTTCGGCTTCGAGGGACGAAAGTTTTTCTTTGTTTTCCTTTACCGCGTCTTCTCCGCGTTTTATTTCTTCTTCGTAAGACGCGATCTCGCTTCTTATTTCGTCGAGTTTTTCGTCTTCTTCCTTAAGCCTTTCTTCGAGCTCGTCGAGTCTGTCGGACGACGATTCGGCTTTTGCGTTCAGCGACACAAGCTCCATACCGAGGGACGCGAGACGGTCGCGTATGCCGTCGGCGTCTTTCGTTATCTTTTCAAGGGCGGTGTCGTAACCGGCTATCGCTTTTTCGGCATTTTCCCTTGAAGACGTCACTTCTTTTTCTTCTTTTTCAAGCGACGCAAGTCTTTCGGCAAGACCGTTCTTCTCCTCTTCGGTGCGTCTGCTGTCTTCGAGAAGGCTGTTGTATCTGCCTTCTTCCTCGTTATACGTCGCTGACGCGAACGAAAGATCGGCTCTTATCTTATCGGATTCAGCTTTCAGGATCTCAAGATCCGCGTTCTTTTCGCTTATCTCCGCTTTGAAGGACTCTATCCTTCTTTCGGCGTTCCTCTTTTTCAGCTCCGCTTCCATAACGAGCGTATTGAGGGCTGTTATTTCTTCATCGAGCTTGTCTATATCGGCGCTCCGGGTGAAAAGTCCCACCTTTTTCTGCGGTGAGCCGCCCGTATACGAGCCGCCGGCGTTGATTATCTGACCGTCTTTGGTGACTATTTTCACGGAATATCCGCATTTTGCCGCCATTGCCGAGGCTTTGTCGAGGTCTTCGGCGATGACCGTTCTGCCGAGAAGCTCGTCGGCGATGCCGCGGTATTTTTTATCGCAGCTTACAAGGTCGGACGCGATCCCCACGAATCCGTCGCAGGACGAGATGCGCGACGTGTCGTAACGTCTGCCCCTGACGGTATCGAGCGGAAGCACGGTGATACGTCCGCCGCCCGTGGTTTTGAGGTAGCGGAGCGCCGCCTTGGCGTCCCTTTCGGTCTCGGAAACGATGTACTGCACCGATCCGCCGAGCGACGTTTCGATGGCGACGACGTATTCGCCCTCCGTAGAAAGAAGCGACGCCACGGTCCCGTGAAGATTTATCGGTCTGCCGCCGTCTTTTATCTTCCCTTCGGAAGCGACGCGCATAACCGTTTTGACCGAGTCGGAATAGCCCTCAAACAGTCTTTCGAGACGAAGCAGCGATTCACGCTGCTGCTCGGCTGCCGCGGCTTTGATATTTGCCTTCGAGACCTCCGACGTGTATCTTTCGCGGTCGGATTCGGCCTGTGCGAGAGACGCGTTTATTTCCGCGATCTCCGCTTTGAGAAGCGTGACCTTGCCCGTGCTTTCTTCGTCTTTTTCGGTGAAATTGTCGCGTGCAAGTCTCAGTTCGTCGAGCCTTGCCTTGCTCTGTTCAAGTTCTTCCGAAAAACCGCTTCCGCTTTTTTCGCCGGCGCTGATAAGTGCGCGGCACGACGCGGCTTCCTTGACTATCTCGGTGAGTTTTTCCGCCGCGGACGCTATCTTCTGCGCTTCTTCTGTTTTTTTGGCTTCGATATCTTTTCCGGGAGCGATAATCTCATCGCGCTTTTCTTCAAGTGCTTTTCCGTCGCGTTTGAGCTGTTCGGCTGAAGAGAGTATTTCGTCAAGAGCGCGGCGGCAGGCGTTTTCCTGCTCGGCTATCATCGCGCGTCTTGCTTCGGCGTAGGCTTCTTCTTTTTTGTTGCTTTCTATTTTTTCAGCGTAATGCTTGGCGTCGTTTTCGTAAACGGAATTGTTTTTGGTAAGCTCGGCGATATCGGACGAAATGAGTGCGGCTTTTTCGTCAAGCTCGGACTTATGCTGCATAAGCGCGTAACCGCGGAGCGTGAATTCTTCTTCCTCTTTTTCGAGAGAAGTCAGCTCGTCCGTCGCAAGGTCAAGCTCCAGCTTTGACGACGCAAGTATCTTTTCGGTATTTGCGAGATTGTCGCGCAGTTCGTCTATTTTTTCAAGCCATATCGTGATCTCGAGCTTTTTCTTTTCTTCGGCAAGGACAAGGTATTTTTCGGCGTTTTCGGCTTCTTTTTTAAGAGGCCCGATACGGCTGTCCACCTCGGTGAAAATGTCGTTGATGCGTTCAAGGTTGGCGTCGGTGTCGCGGAGCCTGCGTTCGGCTTCGTTCTTCTTATAGCGGAATTTGCTTATCCCGGACGCTTCCTCGAATATGCTTCGTCTTTCGTCCGTCTTTGCGGAAAGCACCTCGGCTATCTTGCCCTGACCGATGACGGAATATCCCTCGCGTCCGATACCGGTATTGTAAAACAGTTCATAAACGTCTTTGAGACGCACCTGTTTTTTGTTTATGTAATATTCGCTTTCCCCCGAACGGTAGTACTTTCTCGTGATGACGAATTCCTCTTCGTCGGAAAGGCGCATCTTGGGCGCGACTTCGTCAACGGGCAAAGGCTCGGCGATTATGCCGTTTTTGGTAAGGTATTCTTCGGATGTATCGAGATAGAGCGACACGCAGGCATAGTTCGCCGGCTGACGCTTGGCGGTGCCGTTGAAGATGACGTCTTCCATCTTGGAGCCGCGCAGGCTCTTTGCCGACATTTCGCCGAGTACCCATCTTATGGAATCGCTGATATTGCTTTTGCCGCTTCCGTTGGGACCGATGATGGCGGTCATACCGCTTTCAAAGGTCATTTTCGTTTTTTCGGGGAAGGACTTGAAGCCCTGCATTTCGATGGCTTTGAGTTTCAATTCTTAATCCTCACATCATATTTTTTAAGCCCGTCCGTTTCGACGAACCTTATGGTTTTGCCGAGAAGTGCGAAGCGGTCTCTGTTTCTTCCCTTGTGACCTATGCACTTGGAAAGGCTCCCTTTGGGGATGAGGAAGGTCAGTTCGCTGCTTTCTTCCTTTTGTGCCGCTTCTTTTATTATTGAGTAGTATATCTCGCCTTCGGCAAGCTCGCCCATTGCGGGATGAGTCGCGCCGTATGGGGCGGATGTCATATTTTCGGACGAATAAAGCCCGATACGCAGTATTTTTACGTTTTTTTCTATGAATACCCTTGCACAGGCAGCGCATCTTTCAAGGGCTTCGTCGATAGTCAGCGGAACGTATGTGCCGTCGAGCGTCATATCGTAAAGGCAGGTATTTTCAAACACCACGGTGGGATATATGCGCGTAGTGTCGGCGCCGTAGGACACGATATCCCTTGCGGTCTGTATCTCGTCCTCGGGAGTCGAACCTGGAAGACCTATCATCATCTGCCCGCCCGTTTCAAATCCGTACTCCTTGAGCAGTCTTATCGCGTTTTCGCTGTCGGAGACCTTATGACCGCGCCGACAGATATCGAGTACCTTCTGTGACGTGGACTGCACGCCGAGTTCGACGGAGGTGACGCCATAGGAACGGAGTATATCACAGATATGACGGTCTATGTAGTCGGGACGTGTCGAACAGCGTATCCCTTTTATTTTTCCGCCGACAAAGCCCGATGCTTTTTCCAGCAAAGCGATCATTCTTTCTTCGCCGATACCCGTAAAGCTGCCGCCGAAAAACGCTATTTCCGCGTCGCTTTCCAGCGTTTCAAGTGACGACGTGATTATGTTTTCGACACGTTTCAGCTCCGCTTCAAGCTCCGGCTCGGCTCTTTCCACGCCCGTTATCTTTGTCTGCGAGCAGAATACGCAGGCGTTTTTACAGCCGAGATGAGGTATGAAAACGGGGATGTTGCTATGCGTTTTCATCGTCGGGGAAAAGCCGCAGTGCTTCCTTGGCTGCCATCTGTTCGGCGTCGGACTTGCGTTTGCCCTTTCCTCTGCCGAGTACGTTGGAATTGAGCCGCGCTTCTATCGTGAAGGTACGGTCGTGAGGAGGGCCTTCCTCGGCGATAAGGACGTATTCAAGCAGCTCTTCCGGCATCTCCTGCGCGATGCGCTGAAGACGGGACTTGTAGTCCTCGGTACCTTTTTTCATTGATTTGTTCACTTCGCCGACGATGCGCGGGAGTATGAAATCCCTTGCGTTTTCGATGCCGCCGTCAAGGTATATGGCTGCTATGACGGCTTCGAACGCATCGGAAAGAATGGATTTTCTTTCTCTGCCGTTGGTTATCTCCTCACCCCTGCCGAGCATAAGGAAGGTGCCGAGGTCGATGCCCCTCGCAAGGACGGCAAGCGTGTTTTCGCAGACGACGGCGGCGCGTATCCTTGTAAGATCGCCTTCGTCGTAGGACGAATAATTGCGGTATATGTAGTCGCTCACAACGATCGAAAGGACGGAATCGCCGAGAAATTCAAGTCTTTCATTTGAAGGCATTATCCCTTCCATACCGCGCTTTTCGTTGCAGTATGACGAATGTGTGAGTGCGTTTTCGAGTAATGTTATGTCGGTGAACGTGTAGCCGATGATTTTTTCAAATTCGTGAAAACGTCCTACCGGGTAGATCTCATTCATTGCGTATGTTTTCCGAGGCGGTCTTCGTGTCCTCCGCCATTCCTTCCGCTATCTTTTCGTTGAGTCCCGACAGCACATAGTCGCGTGCCTGACGGACTGTCGCTTTTATGCTTGTTTCTTCCGCAGAGCCGTGGGATTTTATCACGGGCTTCGCTATCCCCAGAAACGGCGCTCCGCCGTACTGCTTATGGTCGATGCGTCCCTTGAAAGCCCTGAAATCCCTGTTCACAAGAAGATAAGCAAGTTTGTTCTTTATGTTTTTGCCGTAAATATCCTTAAGGCTTCCGAGGAAGAACTGCCCCATTCCCTCCATCAGCTTGAGCGTCACGTTGCCGGTGAAGCCGTCGCACACGGCGACGTCGCAGAACCCGTTGGGCAGGTCGCGTCCTTCGCAGTTGCCGACGAAGTTGAGGGAACTGTTTTTGAGCAGCGTATACGCTTCGCGGTAGATCTCCGTTCCCTTACATTCCTCGCTGCCGTTGTTGATAAGCGCGACGCGCGGCTCCTTCACGCCCATCAGCTCGCTGAAATAGAGAGAGCCCATAAAGGCGAATTTGACGAGTATTTCGGGTGTCACGTCGGTGTTCGCGCCCGAATCGACTATCATAAACGGCTTGCCGCAGTTCACTATCGCGCCCAGAGCGGCACGGCGCACGCCCTTGTGACGTTTGACGTAAAGAGTCGCCGCCGTGAACAGCGCGCCCGTATTGCCGGAGCTGATGAACGCGTCGCCTCTGCCCTCGCGGAGCAGTTCGCAGCCGATCACCATCGACGAATCCTTCTTCTCCTTCTGAACGACCGCGGGGCTGTCCTCCATCGTGACGACGGACGCAGCCGGTACGACCTCGATACCGATTCCGTCGGTGTCAAGACCGCGCAGGATGCCGCGTATCGCATTTTCGTCGCCGGTGAAAACGAGATCGGTGCCGTATTCCTTTGCGCCGAGTACGGCTCCTTCGACGACCGAACGCGGTGCGTTGTCGCCGCCCATCGCGTCAACGATTATCTTTACTCTGTCCATTTACCTCGCTCCATCCGCATTTGTTGATACAGTAAACGATGTTCTTGTTCTTTTTTTTCACGAGCATTCCGCCGCAGGACGGGCATTTTTCGTCAAGAGGAACGTCCCATATCGAAAAGTCGCATTTCGGGTAATCTTCGCAGGAATAGAAGATCTTTTTGCTCTGGCTCTGCTTTATTATGATACGTTTTCCGCACTTGGGGCATTTCACGCCGGTGTCGCGGACGTAAGACATAGTGCTTTTACATTCGGGATAATTGCGGCAGGCGTAATAGGGGCCGTACGCGCCCTTGCGGAGCAGCATATCGTTTCCGCAGACGGGGCATTTATCGGGGCCTATTATCTCTTCCTCCGCCTTTGCCGGCGACTGTACCTTTTCGGTCTTGCCGTCGGGTGCGAGTTTTTTGGTGTTCTTGCAGTTCGGGTAATTGGGGCAGGCGGCGAATTTGCCGAATCTGCCTTCCTTGACTATCATCCTTGCGCCGCATTTGTCGCAGATTATATCCGTTTCGACGACGGGCTTTTTGTATTCCACCTTGTCGATGTTCTTGTCGGCGTGTTCGAGCTGTTTGACGAAATCCTTGTAGAACGTGTCGATGACGCCGATATAATCGCTTTTTCCTTCTTCGATGCCGTCAAGCTCGTCTTCCATATTCGCGGTGAAGGTGTAGCTGATTATCTTGGGGAAACATTCCTTCATCAGCTTGGTCGTGACCTTGCCCAGCTCGGTCGGATCGAGGTATTTGCCGTTTCTCTGAACGTAGCCTCTTGAAATTATCGTGCTTATCGTGGAAGCGTAGGTCGAAGGTCTGCCGATGCCCTTGTCTTCGAGCATCTTGACGAGCGAGCCTTCGGTGTACTTGACGGGAGGCTGGGTGAATTTCTGCTCGGAATTGAGTTTTATCTTGGTGAGGACGTCACCGTTTTCCATAACGGGCAGTTTGGCGTTGCCCGGTTCGTCGGCATCGTCAACGTCGCCGTAGACAGCCATAAAGCCGGTGAACTTCACCGTTCTGCCGGACGCCTTGAATGTGTAGCCGTTCACGCCGATATCGGCGGAGACCGTGTCGAATTCGGCGCTCTTCATCTGACTTGCGATGAAGCGTTCCCATATCAGCTTATAAAGACGGTACTGGTCGTTGTTGAGGTGATTTCTCGCTTCCTCGGGAGTAAGAGTCGGGTCTGACGGACGGATCGCTTCGTGCGCGTCCTGACTTCCGTGCTTGGACTTGTATATATTGGGAGTCTGCGGATAGAAAGCGTCGCCGTATTTTTCGGTGATGAAATTCTTGGCGGCGTTTCTCGCTTCGTCGGATATCCTTACCGAGTCGGTACGCATATAGCTGATAAGACCGTGAGTGCCGCGTTCGCCGAGGTTCATACCTTCATAAAGCTCCTGCGCAAGCATCATCGTGCGCTGCGAAGAGAACGAGAGCCTTCTGTTGGCTTCCTGCTGCATAGTCGAGGTGGTGAACGGCGGGAGCGGTTTGCGGGATTTTACCGATTTTTTGACGGAAGTGACCGTGAAATCGCCGTTTTCGATATCGGAAAGCACTTTTTTCACGTCGGCTTCGGTATGGAGATCGAGTTTTTCGTCGCCCTTGCCGTGGAAGCGTGCCGAAAATTCTTCGCCCGCTTTGTTTGCGAGATTTGCCGAAATGTTCCAGTATTCCTCGGCAGCGAAAGAGTTTATCTCGTTGTCCCTTTCGACGATGAGGCGGGTGACGACAGACTGCACTCTGCCTGCGGAAAGCCCGCTTTCGATCTTCTTCCAAAGGAACGGGGAAATTTTATATCCCACAAGACGGTCGAGTATGCGGCGCGTCTGCTGCGAATTGACAAGGTTCATATCAATGTCGCGCGGGTGCTTGAGCGCTTCGCGGAACGCGGACTTGGTGATCTCACCGCAGGAGATACGTTTGGTCTTTGCGGGATCAAGTCCGAGAGACGCCATAAGATGCCAGCTTATCGCTTCGCCTTCGCGGTCAGGGTCGGTCGCAAGAAGGACGAGATCGGCTTTTTTCGCTTCTTTTTTAAGCTCGTTGATAAGCGGGCCCTTGCCGCGTATGTTCATATACTGCGGCTCGTAATTGTGTTCTATGTCAACGCCGAGCTTGCTCTTGGGCAGGTCGCGTATATGTCCTTTTGAAGCCACTACCTTGTAGCCTTTTCCCACAAAGCTCCGTATAGGGATGACTTTGTTGGGTGACTCGATTATTATGAGTGTGTTCATTCGTGTTTTCTCCTAAAATCCACTTGATTTAACAAAACGCAGTTTTACAGATTGATTATTGATTAAGATGATATCTTCCCTTTTCGTCCTGTGCTATGACTCCGCACAGTTCGAGTATGGTCGCGGTAGACATCGCGTCGCTCGCTTCAAGCCCGGTGGACGCGATTATTTCGTCGATATAAAGCGCCTTATCGCCTATCGCCGTGACGACCTTTACTTCGTCCGGCTCAAGTTCGCCTATCTGCGGCGTGACTATTTTTTTGACCTCCGGAGCGGATACGGTCTTTTCGATCGGCTTTGCAGCCGGTTTCGGCGACGGTTTTGCTGCCGGTTTCACGCTTTCGGTACTTATTTCAAGCGACGTTTCGACGGCGTGTATCTTTTCGGGGTGCAGAAGTTCGGCTTTTGAAAGCACGTCGAGCGGACGATAGGCAAGGTTCACGCCCTTCTGAAGCAGCATATTCGTGCCGGCAGACCGTTCGCTTCCGGCAAGCCCGGGGAGTGCGTACACCTCTTTGCCCTGCATAACGGCGAGCTTTGCCGTTATCAGCGCGCCCGACCTTTCACCGGCTTCGGTGACTATCACCGCCTGCGACATACCCGAAATTATCCTGTTGCGCGACGGAAAGCTCGACGCAAAGGTGGCGCACGACGGATAATATTCGCTGATGACAAGCCCGGTTTCGATTATTTTGTCATAGAGATCGCAGTTTTCACGCGGGTAAGGACGGTCTATCGCCGTGCCGAGTACCGCGACGGTATAGCCTCCGTTTTCGATACAGCATCTCTGCGCTTCGCCGTCAACTCCGGCAGCCATTCCGCTGACTACGACCGCGCCCGAACGTGCGAGCGACGACGCAAACCAGCGCGTGGCTTTTATCCCGTAGTCCGATACGTTCCTCGTGCCGACTACCGAAACAAGATATTCGTTTTCAAAATTCCTTATATTTCCGCGGTAGTAAAGCACCACGGGCGGCGATGATATTATTCTTAACCTCGACGGAAAATATGCGTCGTGATAGGTGAGTATGCCGACTCCGCTGTTTTTACAGACGGAAAATATTTTCATCGCTTTGTCGAGCGATTTATCGAGAAGCCGTTTCTTTTGACTTGACGTTACGGCAAGACCGTCGTAAGTCTCGTCGTCATAGACCTGCTTTGCGTTTTCATAGCGTGAAAACACGGTCGACGCGGCTTTGCAGTCGGTGCCGAGAGCGAGCGACAGCCAGATATAATAAACCTTATCGTCCATTTCTGACCATCTCCCACATAACGACCGCGGAAGCAGCCGCGACATTCAGGCTTTCGGTCTTTCCGCTCATCGGGATAAGCACGCGCTTGTCGCACTCTGACGCGACTTCGTCGGTGACGCCGCTGCCCTCGTTGCCGAAAACGAAGGTGTCGCTTTTTTCGATCTCAAATGTACCGAGGAACACCGTTTCGCCGTAAAGGCTCGTGGCAAAGACGCGGCTGCCCGCGGTGCGGAGTTCCGTTATGTCTTTTTTTATGTCGTCGGTGACGCAGATATCCGCGTCGAAGATCGCTCCCATAGAGGCGCGCACCGTTTTGGGCGAATACACGTCCGCGCAGTCGGAGCTGATTGTGATGCGTCCCGCGCCGAGAGACGCGGCGGTGCGGATGATGGTGCCGAGGTTGCCCGTGTCGCGCACGGATTCAAGCATTATCCCTCCTCCGGAAGGAGAAGCGTTCTTTTTCACGTTCGGCAGATACGACGCGACGCACAGTATCCCCTGCGGAGACTGCTCCGTGCTGAGTTTTGAATATACTCCGTCGCTCACGACGAACGTCACATCTTCGTAAGGCGCGATAAGGGACGAATATTTTTTGGCGGCATCTTCGGTGACGTAAAGGGAATACGGTTTGTGACCGAAACGCACGAATTCTTCAAAAAGATGCACTCCCTCGAAAAAGAAGAGTTTTCTTGCTTCGCGTTCTTCTCTGTCCTTAAGGAAAGACACCGACTTTATTCTTTCGTTTGACCGTGAGCCTATATACTGCAAAACGTCACCTTCCGAAAATGCTTCCGCAAAAAAAGCATACTACTATATTTTATCATATAATAGTACGCTTTTTCTCACTTGTCAATATTTTTTGCCTAAAATTACACGTTCGATTCCATTTAAATCTTTAACGGTTGCAGTCTGAAAGCCGTTTTCCTGCATTATACGGGCAACGTCGCCGGATTGATCGTAGCCAAGCTCGTACAGAAGCACTCCGTTTTCTTTGAGGATTATATCCGAAAGCGCCGTTATGCGTCTGTAATAATCAAGCCCGTCTTCTCCTCCGTCGAGCGCACTGCGCGGCTCGTACTGTATCTGCTGCTGCAGAAAATCTATTTCCGCTGCCCTGATATACGGCGGGTTGCACACGATAACGTCGAATTTGTCCTTCTTCTGTTCGAGCAGGCTGTAATAGTCGTCCTCGTCGAGTGCGTCGAAACGCTTGACCGTTACTTTTGAAAATTCTTCAAGGTTTTCTTCGGTGTACGGCAGCGCCTTGTACGAAAGTTCAAGCGCGTAGCCCGTGACGTCCTTGCGGTTTGCGGCTATCGCCGCCGAAATACATCCGCTTCCCGAACAGATGTCGGCAAAGCTGCCGTTTTCCGGGATGACGTGCAGAGCGGTCTCGACGAGCGTTTCGGTATCGCATCTCGGGATGAAAACGCCTTTTCCGACTTTTATCTTCCTGCCGAAAAACCAGCAGTTCCCGATTATGTACTGCACCGGTATGCCGTAGCCCAGCTCGTTCACGGCGTTGTCCATTCCGGGACGCAGCGCTTCGTCAAATTCTTCGTCGCCTTTTAAGAGCAGCTCGGAGCGGTCAACGTTCATATAGTGGCAGAGCAGTATATCGCAAAGCGGCTCGGCTTCGTCGCCGAAAAGCTCCTTCAGCGTATTCTGCGTGCGGCGTCTGTATTCATTTATCTTCATTCTGTTCTTCTTTCTTTTCTTCCGTTTCTTCGGCGGCTTCTTCCTTCGTTTCACGGGGGATCTCGAAATCCGGGAATTCGTTACGTAATGCGCTCTTGATCGAAACGATGGCGACCTCCATCATCGAATCGTCCGGTTCTTTGGTGGTGATGCGCTGCATCCAGAGCCCGGGAGCGGAGAAAATTTTGGTGATGATATTGTCGTGCTTGCCCGCGTACATAATGAACTCAAACCCGATACCGACGATGACCGGCAGAAGCAGGAGCTTGAGGCAGATACGCAGCAGCTTGCTCGTATGCGGGATAAGAGCGCCGACAAGAATGGATATTATAAGTATGACGAAAATGAACGACGTGCCGCATCGCGGATGAAATCTTTTCTGTTTCTTCACGTTTTCGACCGTCAGTTCCTCGCCCGCTTCATAGCAGAAGATCGACTTATGCTCCGCGCCGTGATACATAAACACCCGCTTTATGTCCTTCATAAGCGAAACGATATACATATACGACACGAATATGACGATCTTGATAAGCCCTTCGATAAGCGAGAAGCCTATATCATTGAGAGTAAAGAGATGATCGTTAATAAGCCCCGTCAGCTTCATCGGGAGCCACATAAACAGAAGCAGAGCAAGCGCCACGCCCAGCACCGTGCCGATGAGCGACACGAAAGCGATGAGCGATTTGCCGAAGTGCTTTTCGAGCCATTTCTCGAATTTGGTCGGCTCTTCGTCGTCAAGCCCCGTCATTTCCGCGGAAGAAGTGAGAGTTGACATCGACATTATGAGCGTTTCTATGAAATTCACGATGCCTCTGATGAACGGCAGGCGGAAGAATTTTGCTTTATCGCGCAGCGACTTCGGCTTTGACGACCTTACGACGATCTTTCCGTCGGTCATACGGCGTACCGCGATGGCGATATCCGTCTTGGATTTCATCATCACGCCTTCCATAACTGCCTGACCGCCGACGCAGCCGAGACGCGGGTTGCGTTCTTTGTTGTTTTTCATTGTTGTTCCTTTCGGTGATATTTTTGAGTAAACACTTGAAATTTTCTCAATTACATATTATAATACATACGAGCGGAAAAGTACAGCACAATTTGTAAACTTTTTGACGGCGGTGATAAACTTATGGAAGAAAACACTCTGTTCACGAAAAACGATCAGTCGTTCATCTGCGCGGGCTGCGGACGCGAAGTGCCGCCTCTCGGCTATTCGTCGCGCAATCACTGCCCGTACTGTCTCTGCTCGCTCCACGTTGACGTGAACCCCGGCGACAGAGCAAGCGACTGCAAAGGTCTTATGGTTCCCGTCGGCGTAAGGATCGACGGGAAAAAAGGCTATATCATCACCCACAAATGCAAAAAATGCGGCTTTGTCAGAAACAACAAATATCAGAAAGACGACGACACGGATCTGCTGATAAAGCTTTCCAACCCGTACAATATAACGGAGAAAATATGATGGCGGAAAAAACCACAAAAAAAGAAATTCTTAATTATGTAAACTTCTCGCTTTGCGTGGTACTGTCTTTCGCGGGCAGCTTTTTCACGCTTGCGAGGCTCGGCGAAATAAGGACGCTTTTCATCGTCGTTGCCTTTGCCGCCGCAAACGCCTTTGTAAAAACGAAATGGTATCTCAAAATCGCGTGTTTCGGCGTTTTCGGCTATATACTGCACTCGTTTTACGGCGAAAGATTTGAAGAAAGTCTGACCTGCGCGCTGTTCTGCGCCTTTGTGATGCTTGTTTTTCAGATAGCGCTGCATTTTTTCAAAAAGAAAAAGGCTCCTTTCGTCACCGTCGCGGTCGTGTTGATTATGTCAACCTTTGGCGCGCATTTCCTGCTGTTCGGCTCCCCGTCGGCTGCCTTCGGTGCGGCAGAGAGATTCGACGAATATACGGAGAAAAATTATATAGATCAGGCAGTCGAAAAGAGCGAAGTCCGCTATGACAGAAAGCTCGGGTGCTTTGTTTGCGATATAAACAGTGTCACCGAGCCGACCGAGGTATACACCCTCGTGCTGAAGGACGGAAGGATATCCGATCAGTTCAGAGAGCATATCGAGATATCGCTTATGAAAGGCAAACGGCTTGAGATCATCGAAGTGCTTCACAAGGTGTTCCCGAACGAAAGCTTTAATGTAAAATCGAATTCGATACAGAGCTATTATTTTGCAAAAGCAGGCATCACCGACACCGAGGACAGATCAAAGGAAATGGTATTCGATATCTATATCCCCGCTTATCTGACGATGCCGGATTTCATCGAAAAAGCCGTGTCCTGTGCTTCTTCGATATCGGATGCCGGAATAGATTACTGCAAGATAAACTTTTACGGCGGAAGAGCCGGCAAATATTTCCGCCGTCTCACTCTGCTTGACAACGTCCTGCCGCAGAACACGGAGGTCGAATTCGTCCCGTACTGCTTCGCCGACCTTCTTGCGTCAAGACTTATCGGCTATAAACTTCCGGGAACGGAAGATTTCAAAAAATAAATATAGGAGTGTAACAATTATGGAAAAAATCAGGATCGGCGTAGTCGGCGCCGGCAACATTTCGCAGAGCGCGCATCTTCCCGCTTACAAGAGCGTTGAAAACGCCGAAGTCGTTGCAATAGCCGACATCAACATCGAACGCGCAAAGCAGGCAGCCGAAAAATTCGGCATCCCCGCGTATTACGGCTCGGTCGAAGAACTGCTCGAAAAAGAGAACGTTGACGCGATCGACGTCTGCACCTGGAACTGCGGACACGCTCCCGTGGCGATAGCCGCCGCAAACGCAGGCAAACACATAATATGCGAAAAGCCTATGACCGTTTCGGTCGAAAAAGCACTTGAGATCAAGGCAGCCGTTGACAAGGCAGGCGTCCGCTTTATGCTTGCCGTACCCGGCAGATTCGGCAACGAAAACATCTATATCCACGATATGCTCGAAAAAGGCGAGCTTGGCGAAGTTTACTTTGCAAAGACCGCATACGTCAGACGCCGCGGCACTCCGCTCGGCTGGTTCACCGACCTCAAGACCGCAGGCGGCGGCCCCGTTATCGACATAGGCATCCACGGCATCGACGCCGCTTGGTATCTTATGGGATGCCCCAAGCCCGTCCGCGTTTCGGCTGCCACATACAGCTATATCGGCGATTATCAGACCAAAGGCGTGGGACGCTGGCACGGCACACCGTCGCCCGACAATCAGTTCGACACCGAAGACTCCGGCAACGGCATCATCCATTTTGAAAACGGCGCGTCGCTGCTCTTTGAAGCAAGCTGGGCTATCAACGGTCCGAGCAACTCCTCCACTCAGATATTCGGCAGCAAAGCCGGTGCAAGCGTTTCCCCGCTCGTAATTTACGGTGAAAGAGACGGCTACCTTTCCGACGATACCATCACTATGGGAGGAGCTCCCGACAAGTTCGCCCGCGAGCTTACCCATTTTGCCGACTGCATAATCAATAACAAGCCTTTCAAATATCCCATCGAGCAGGCAATACAGATGCAGAAGATGCTCAACGCCATTTACGAATCCGCAGCCACTCACAAGGAAGTCGTCATAGACTGACGCGAAAGGAAGCTTTTTATGATGAAGACCTGCATTTCGACGTATTCTTTCTGGCCGATGTACGCAAAGTGCGGCTGGACGCTTTTCGACGCGATCGACAAGACCGCCGAGCTTGGCGCCGACGCCGTTGAGTTCGTGCTTGACGACACCCCTCCCGACGGGCTGACTCTCGGAGAATACGCGATAAAGCTCACTACCTACGCACATTCCAAAGGACTTGCCACCCCGATATACACCACCGGCGCGAACTTCTGCGTTCCCGACGTCAAAGCCGAGATAGAACGTGTCAAGAAGCACGTTGACGCGGCTTCCGCTGCTGGAATACACCTTATGCGTCACGATATCACCCACGGTTTTTACCCCGGTTACGACGGAGTACGCACGTTTGAGGCGATACTTCCCGGCGTTGCCGATGCGATAAGAGAGGTCGCCGAATATGCGCAGAGCAAGGGCGTTATGACCTGCTCCGAAAACCACGGCAGACTCGTTCAGGACAGCGACAGGATGCTTGCCATCTTCACGGCAGTCAACCATCCGAATTATAAATATCTCTGCGATATAGGCAATTTCGGCGGTGTTGACGAGGACTGCGCAGTTGCCGTTTCCAAGCTGCTCCCCTTCGTGGTACACGTCCACGCAAAGGACTGCTTCTGGAGATCGGGAATGGTCAGAAATCCCGGCAAAGGCTGGGGCAAGACGAGAGCGGGCAACTACCGCCGTGCCACGATCTACGGTCAGGGCGACGTTCCCACTTTCCAGTGCCTTTCGATAATCGGCGCATCCGGCTACGACGGATACGTTTCCCTTGAATTCGAGGGCATCGAAGATACGATCCTCGGCATAAGCTACGGACTTGAAAACCTCAAGAAAGACCTCGCAGAAATAGGATAATGGCAAATTGAAAATTTCAAATTGCAAATTATGGAAATTATTTTCGCGTTTACGCGAAAATAATAACCTCAACTCCTCACTATCTCACTCCTAACTCCTAAATCAAAAAGGATTTCCGCGCAAAACGCGAAAATCCTTTTTTTGTATTCAATTTTCTGAAAACTTTATTTCTTCAGCTCAATGCTTTTTATCGTACAGCAGGTTCACGGCAAGTCCGCCGATGACGGTGCGGTTGCGGAAACCGACGCAGTTCCCGGTCACGGTGTCGTACCAATCGGTGAACGGAAGACGGTCGGGCGTTTCGTTTATCATTCTGACGATCGAAGCGTAAGTCTCGCGGCAGTAGTCCTCGTTACCCATAACGGTCGTCCAGGCGAGCCAATCGGTCTTGGTATAATCTTTTCTGCTGTCGAGCGGCGTGCCGTAGAAGTTGCGTTTTGAAGTATAGACTGCAATTTCCTTTTCGTACACGCTTTCGTCGAAAAGCCCGAGCGAGTATATCTTATCCCAGATAATATTGTATTTGAGGCTCCAGCCGATGCCGTCGAAGGTAAGCCCGCTTCCCTCGTCTGCCGCGGTATCCTTCACCCAATCGGAAGCCATTTTTTTGGCAAGAAGCGTGTATTTTTCGTCGTTATACAGTTTTCCGAAGCAGGCGAGAGCGACGATCGCTTTGAGCGACAGGTTGCAGTTTTTGCCGAGATGACCGGCGAAGTCGTCGGTGCAGAGCTGGTTTGCGGGGCAATAGCCGTTTTCAGCAAGGTAGTCCGCCCATTTTTCGAGCAGATCGCGGTTTTCTTCGGCAAACGCCGTGTCACCGTCCTCGAAAGCGGCGGCAGCGACGCAGATAATGGCGTTTCCGCATTCCTCAACGGGCATCTGCCATTCGTGGTTATACGTTCCGTCGTCGTTAAGACCGTAAACCTGTCTGTTAAGCAGCGGGAACTGTCCGCAGTCGTGCGGAGCGTAGTCGAAATGCCACATCGGTGTTCTTGCAAACGCAAGCAGCGGACGCATCATTCCTCTTACAAGCTCGGGGGAATAAGTGAGGTAGAGCGGTATCGACGGATAGGTCACGTCGAGCGTGGCGCCGCAGCCGTTGCTGAAACATTCCTTTGAAATGAAATACGGTTTTCCGTCACACAGCGCGAGCTTGTGCGCGCCGACGGACTGACGGCAGGCAAGAGTGACGGCTTTAACGTAGTCGTCGCCGTGAACGGAAGCGTCGATGGCAAATTTTTCGTCGAATTTTTCGGCTTTTTCGCGGTAGGTATCAAATTTTGCGTCGGTGTCGGCAAGCATTTCGTCAAACGAGCCGTATTTTACTTTATAATAGTCGTCGCACGGAACGCCGAGGAAGGTTATGGCTTTAACGTCGTCGAAGCCGAGCGTGAAGTGGTCTTCTTTTTTGTTTGAGAACGCGCCGACAAAGCCTTTGCCGCAGAACGAATCATCGTGAAGAACGTGCAGATATCCCCATTTTGCGGTGACGCCGTCGCCGGATTCGGAAAGTACGTTCTGTTCGGCTGCCCCGACGAACGCATCTCTGCCGTTTTTGTGCGAAACGGTCTCGCCGTTTGCGGCGAGTGACGACGAAAGGATGATCTCGACCTTTACGTCCTTTTCGCTTTCCGCTTTGTATGAAATATACGTCGCGGGGAGTGTGACCGTGGCGAGGTCGTCGAAGAAATACGGTGTGAAGAACGAAACGGTGAGCTTCAGCTCGTCATTTTCAAAAGTATATACGGTGGTGTGCGGAGTTATTTCGCAGTCGGTCTGCGCTATGGCGTCTATCAGAGCGTTTCCGCCCATAAAGCGGTATCTTTTGTTCCCGACGGTGACAAAGCCGTCAAGCCCGGCATTGCTTCCGGCCCAATGGCGTGTAGGTGTCGTGAGCGTGTCATCGAAAGACCAGACGCTGAAAAACGGATCGCAGGTTATGAGCGGGTACGCGGAAACTCTTGTTTTCATAAAATCAAATCCCTTCATTTGTTTTTACTTTTATGATTTTATCACGGGAATCAACATTTGTCAACGAAAACAGTATCGGATATTGTCAAAATCCTTGCGTAATGAAAAACTTTGTGATATAATATAATATAAAATTTGAAAGGAAAGCGCGTTTATGAAATCACACATCGCACTTTTAACGGTGATCCTTATGCTTGCATCCCTGATCATCCCCAACGCCGTGTCGGCGGAAAGCGTAAACGCCGCCCCTACCGTCATCCCCGCGGTACGCGAATGGAAAGGCGGAAGCGGAAAGTTCATACTGAAACAGGGTATGAGCGTCGTCCTCGCGGAAGACGGCATAATATCGGACGCGCAGAAAGACATAATAAAAGAATATTTTGCGGATATCTGCGGTTTTGACGTTTCCGTTGCCGAAGGAACGGCAAAGAAAGGCGATATTTTGCTGTCGATCGCGGACAATTCCGATATCGGCGACGAAGGCTATACCGCGATCATCGGCGACACGGTCGCAATCGAAGCCGCCACGCCGAAAGGGCTTCTTTACGGCGTTATAACCGTGCTTCAATCGCACTGCGCGGACGGCTTCGTTCCCGCGGGCGAGATCGTGGACTACCCGTCCTATCCCGTCAGATCGGGTATGATCGACGTGGCGCGCGCCTACGTTCCGCTCGAATACGTTGAAGAGATCACAAAATATTTTGCTTACTTCAAGCTGAATGAGATACATCTTCATATCAACGATATCGCGTCGGGCGGAGTCGGGTATTTCAGGCTCGAAAGCGACGTAAAAGGACTTACTGCAGAGGAGCATTATTCAAAGGACGATTACCGCGCCTATCAGAAGCGTATGAAAGAATACGGCGTGGACGTGATAACCGAGATCGACACACCCGCGCACGCCGCCGCGTTTGCCAAAGCCGTGCCGGAGCTTATGTTCGATTCGAGGCATCTTGACATTTCCAAGCCCGAAACGCTTGAATTTATGTGCGACCTGTTAGACGAATACATCACCGGCGACGATCCCGTTTTCGTTTCAAAGAAAGTCCATTTCGGCACCGACGAATACCCCGAAGGTCACAACGAGGAAATGCGCGCCTACACGGATGCGCTGATAAAGCACATCAATTCACGCGGATACACGCCGCGTTTCTGGGGCTCGTTCGGAAACGAAGGATTCAACGGCAATACGCCCGTGTCGTCCGATGCGGAATGTAATTTCTGGGCGGTTTCGCTTTCGGATTACAGAACGCTTTTCAAAATGGGCTACGACGTGATAAACACCTGCGGCCCGACTCTCTACTGCGTCCCCGGAGGAAATTACGGTTTTGTCGATTATTACAACCTTAAATCAATGTACACTTCGTTCTTCGTGAACTATATGGGCTACGACAGTTCGACATCCGTCAAGTACAACGATCCGCAGCTCAAGGGCGCCTGCTTCGCGCTCTGGAACGACCTTTTCGGCAGCGGCGACGGTTTTTCGGTGTTCGACATATTCGACAGGGTGAGATACCAGGTCTGCCTCATTTCCGAAAAAACGTGGTGCGGCGAACAGACGCGCAAAATGAGCGCGGACGACTTCGTTTCCCGCTTTGAAACGCTTTCGGTCAGAGCAGGCGCGGCAAATCCCGGACGCACCGTCGCGTTCCCGATAGACGAAAGCAATATTACCGAATACAAATCGGTCGGATTTCCGTATCTGTTTTCAGCCGATATCAGCTACAACGGCGGAGTCGCCGACATCCTTTCCGGCGACGACGGCAGAATGTTCATCAATGCCGCAGGCAAACTGTCGCTGCAGCGTGAAAAATACATTTTCACCTTTGACCACAAATTTGAAAAAGGAAATACATACAATATCAGGCTGTCCTGCGACAAAAAGCGTTCTACGCTGATCGTCGATGACAAGTGGCTGTACGACGCTTCCCCCGAAACGAAATTCAGTTCCACCTTCGTACTTCCGCTTGAAAAGATCGGCAGCGACAACTGCACCGTCACGAATATTCTGGTAACACCGTCGCCCATCAACCCGAACGATCATCTGAACGGCGGCAACGTCGCGCTCGGCAAAAAAGTCACGGTCAGCGGGCTTGAAGTCTCATACGGCTTAAACGAGCCTCTTGCGGTGGACGGCAGCAAAGACACCCGTCTTTCGTTTGCAAATCAGAAAGACGAACAATGGATGATACTTGACCTCGGCAACGTCATCAGCATCGAAAAGGTGACGATCCATTTCTTTGAACGCATCCCCGCTTATGAGCTTTACGTTTCCGAAGACGGCGAAAATTTCACGAAAATATATGAAATATCGTCTCTTCCCGAAGGCGTAAGGGGCGAACACGACGATATCGTATTCGATCCCGTCAAGGCAAGATATGTCAAGTACGTTCAGCTCAAACGCTGGTCCTGCGAGCCTTACAACAAATATTACAGCGGCGGAATAAGCGAATTTGAAGTATATTCCGAAACCGTACTCCGCGACGATCTTATAAAAGACGCCGAAGGCATCGACGACGAAGGAGTCAAAAAGGCGCTGAAAGCCGTCAAGAGCTACGAAAAACGCGAAAAGATCTACCGTGAAAACCTTGATTCGCTCTATGAAGAGCTTGAAAAAGCGATAGAAGCATACAAAAATCCGCCTGCCGAAGAATCGGTCGAGGAAGAATCGTCGGTAACAGAAGGCACGTCTTCAGAAACCGTTTCGGAAGAAAACGAAAAAGCCGGCAAATCCGGCATCGGCAAAGCCGTCGGCGGAGGTGCTGCGGCGGCAGCGTTCCTCGGTGCCGCGACTGCGCTGATAATTAAAAGAAAAAAAGAAAATAAACAATAAAATTTGGAGCATCTATTTATGGATATCATTGCAAGACTCACATCAGAACTCGGAATAAGACAAACCCAGACCGAAGCCGCGGTCAAGCTCCTTGACGAGGACAACACCGTGCCGTTCATCGCACGTTACCGCAAGGAAGTCACCGGCTCGCTCGACGACGAGGTACTGCGTAATCTGAGCGAAAGGCTCGCGTATCTCCGTTCGCTTGACGAACAGAGAGAAAAAGTCCGTGCTTCGATTGAACAGCTCGGCGTTATGACGGACGAGATTAACGCTTCGCTCGACAACGCCGAAACGCTCACCGAAATCGACGACATCTACCGTCCTTACCGCCCGAAGCGCAAAACACGCGCGTCCGTGGCAAAGGAAAAGGGCTTGCAGCCGCTTGCCGATCTCATCTACGAGCAGGATCCGAAAACCACCGGCATCCTTGAGATCGCAGCCTCCTACATCAACGAGGAAAAAGGCGTGTCGTCTGCCGAAGAGGCGCTTCAGGGCGCTCTCGACATAATCGCGGAAGCCGTATCCGACAACGCCGAAGGCAGAAAGAGGATCCGCTACGTCTGTTCGCAGAACGGCTATCTCCGCTGCGTGGGCGCAAAGGACGATCTCGGCGTTTATGAAATGTATTCCGACAGGCGCGAGCCGATAAGCAAAGCCCCCGGGCACCGCATACTTGCGATGAACAGAGGCGAAAAAGAGGAATTTCTTAAAATAGATATCGAGTTCGACAAAACGAAGGCGATGAAGATACTTTCCTCCATCCACATAAAAGGCGACGGAGAAGCGAGCGCCCTCGTTATGCAGGCGGCGGAAGACGCTTACGACCGCCTTATCTTCCCGTCCATCGAACGAGAGATACGCAACGAGCTGACCGACAAAGCTTCAGCCGACGCGATAAAGGTGTTTGCCGAAAACACGAGACATCTGCTTATGCAGCCGCCCGTGAGAAACTGCGTCACCATCGGTCTTGACCCCGGCTACCGTACCGGCTGCAAGGTCGCCGTCGTTGACGGAACGGGCAAGGTGCTTGATACGGGCGTCATCTATCCCGTTCCTCCGCACAACAAGATCGCCGAAGCAAAAGCGATCGTCAGCCGCTTTATCCGCAAATACGGCGCAACGGTCATCGCCATAGGCAACGGCACCGCTTCTCACGAGACGGAGACGTTCGCTTCCGAGCTTATCAAGGAAATAGGCGGCGGTGTTTCGTATATGGTCGTCAGCGAAGCCGGCGCTTCGGTATATTCGGCGTCCAAGCTCGCGCAGGCCGAATTCCCCGATTACGACGTAACGCTCCGTTCCGCCGTGTCCATTGCAAGACGTTTGCAGGATCCGCTCGCGGAGCTTGTCAAAATAGACCCGAAAGCGATCGGCGTCGGTCAGTATCAGCACGATATGCCCGAAAAACAGCTTGGCGAAGCGCTTGACGGCGTTGTTGAAGCCTGCGTGAACTCCGTCGGTGCCGACATCAACACCGCTTCCGCACCGCTCCTTTGCAGGATCGCGGGAATAAACAGCACCATTGCGAAAAATATCGTGGCATACCGCGAAGAAAACGGCAAATTCATTTCCAGAGCGGCTATAAAGAAAGTCCCCAAACTCGGTCCCAAAGCGTTCGAGCAGTGCGCGGGCTTCTTGCGCGTACCCGACGGCAGAAACGTGCTTGACCGCACCGCCGTC